>JADFXQ010000040.1 GCA_015233495.1 Candidatus Omnitrophota bacterium
ACGTGTTTCCCGCCTGGTCATACGCGGTCCCGATCGCGCCGTCAAAAATATATTTTGTGAAATCCCCCTGCACTTTGGCCCGGTATTCATTGCCGCTGACATTCACCAATTCCTGACTGCCCCCGCCCAGCGTTGAAACAAACGTGTCCGCGGACGTGTAGGTTGGCACCCCGTTTTTAAGCGACCGCTCAATCGTCGGAAACGCGGTCTGCCACCCCATGCCAAACAGTCCATTGCCGGCGCGCGGCGAATATGTCAGCGTCAACGGCGGCGCCATGCCTTTGCGGCCCGGCGGCAAATCAATCGGCAAACTAAACACCGGCGCCCCGCTCGACGAATCAAACGAAAAATTCTTGACCAAATGTTCCGGCAAAGCCGTAGCCGCTGCCGGCGAAATCCCGGCCGCGGCAAAATGCATAGAACCCAGCTGAGTATTAAATGACGAGGATTAAGTTTGAGTTGCCGAGGCAGCCGCGCCCGGTTCGGTCTTGCCGATCAATTCATCGAGTGTGACTGCCGATGATCCGGTTCCCGACCCGGCTGCTGATCCCGAACGCGCCACTGCGGCCTTAACCGCCGCGCTATTAGAGGAAGAAGAACTTGCCGCGGCGGTTGCGGCGCCGGTTGATGAACCAGCAACAGTAGAATTGGATTGAGCCGCAGAACCCGCCGCGGACGCGGCTTGCGCTAAAACTAAGGAAGGATATAGCGTTTGATACAAAAAACAGACGCATAAAAAAATATTAAAAGATTTCCAAATCCGGCAGGCGAAAAAGGTTTGCATAATTGTGGACTCCGCAAAAGTTGAATCACTGCACAAGCAGAAATAGACGCCCCAACCCGGTCAACCCTGCCCCGAATATGGCCAATTAGCAAAAGGATAACATAACTATTGTTAAAATGTCAATAAAATTTTTTTTGAGTAAAACAACGACCCGCCCGGCACTGCCGGAACAATTCTTTCTGTCTCCTCCCGGGATTAAAATTTTAAACTCATCCCGATATTTAAATTGCGTTCCGCCGCGGGATAATAATATTTGGTTGTCAAATAGGAAGTGACATAGGAATAATATTTTTCTCCGGCCAGATTATTGACTTCCGCGAAAATCTCCCAATTCTTTTTTTGATAAGCCAATTTCGCGTTCAAGACCACATACGGTTTTAACGGAGTTAAATTATTCGTCGTGTCACTGCCGACATATTGCGAACCGACATAATGGCCGGAAAACGACAACTCATAACTCTTCCCAAAACCCATCGTGATCCCCGCGTTGAGCAAATGCCGCGACGCCAAAGGGATAAATTTATTGTTATAAACGCCCTTGCTAAACCGCGGGTTGGCAAATGTATAATTCAGATAAACATCCAATTTATGCAAATGCCTCGCTTCCCCCAGCGCTCTGAGCAGATGCCAAACAGTGTCCAGCTCCACGCCAGTCCGGCGGGTGCGGTCATAATTTTCATTCGCGCCCCAGCCAAAATTACCGCCATTCGGATTGTAATAAATTTCATGATTGATATCCATCAGATAGGGCGTCAGACTCAGCTCCACCGCGTCTTTAAACTGCTGCTTGACCCCCAGCTCATATTGCAAACCGGTTTGCTGCCGCAGATTCGTGTTAAGAACATTCGAAATCGAATTATACCATTCGTCCGTTGCCAAAAAACGGAAGGTCTGCTGGACATTGAAAAACACATTAGACCCCGGGCCGTACGCGTACTTGAGCCCGGCGGTAGAAACCCATTCATGCGGATTTTTGGTGATGTCCGGAGCGCCGTCTTTGACGTCAAAAGTATAGCCCGCCCTTTGATAACGGGTGCCGAAATTAGCAAACAACTTCTGCAATACTTCATATTCGCCGAATCCGTATAAACCCAGTTCATTTTTCGCAATCGTCAACTTGCGGGTATTCCCGGATAATAAGGAATAGTAACTGATCTCATCCGCGTTGTTGTAATGATCTATCCCGATGATCAAATTGGTTTTCTTTCCGAAAATTTCTTGATCAAAAATATATTTTCCGGTTAACCCACGGGTATCAATACTGTTTTTGATAGTGGATCTAAACCCCGCATTTCGCGAATTATCCGAATACGCGTCGCGATCGCGATAATTCGCATCCAACACGAATTTCCCCATATAAAAATCCCGCGGCCAAGGGGTCGCGTTTAAAGACAAATTCACGAAACGGTCGCGGGTCATTGCGTTATCCTGCGGATTGCCGGAGCCGCGGCGGCCGAGTGACTCCAATTGAGCGTCAGTTAAACTCCCAGGCTGGCCATAACGATCTTCATGCCATCCCGCTTCCGTTTCCACAGACACCAAATCCGTCATTTCATACCCGAGTCGCGTCTGATAATCCCTCGCCAGCGTATCACTGTTGATACGATAGCCGCGGGCATCATCATATTGGGAATATAAATAATAGGAAAGACCCTTTTGCGAACCCGCGGCTTGCGCGTCCACACCCTGGCGGTCATAACTGCCGTAATGGGAACTAATCTTCCCGCTCATCTCACCTTTGCCCTTTTTGGTAATAATATTCACCACCCCGCCCACCGCATTGTCCCCGTATAAAACCGAACCCGCGCCGCGGATTACTTCGATACGCTCTACGCTATCCAAGGGGATTTGCAGCCAATCCGCGCCGGACATATCCATAGAGTTGGTTTTGCGGTCATTCACCAGAACCAAAATCCCGCTTACCGAGGTTTCGCCCAAACCCCGGATATCTAACCGGGACGTTTTTAAAGAACTGCTGTCATACACGCTCACTCCACCGACTGTTTCCAGAATCTCCGGGATACTGTGCGCGCTGGACGCGGCAATTTGCCGCTGATCAATCAGCGTTACATTGGAAGTCATTTTGCCTTCCAACTGCCCGATCCTTGTCCCGCTGACCACCAGGGTCCCTAAATCTTCTTGGGTAAACCCGGGTCCGGCTGCGAACGCGAAAATCCATACTATCACCAGACCACTCACGACTAATTTCATTTCTGCCTCCCTATCCCGGCGCGGAAAAATAAAAACTCCTGACCATCAATGAAGACAGTCAGGAGTGCGCCCAGTTTTACTTAGTCCTGAAATAATATCAACGCTCCGACACTGATATCCGCAGTGTCCCCTTCGCTTCAACCCTGTTAGGGGTTTCAACCGTATCGGCAGGTCTTCTGACTCTCAGGCGGCCTACTCCTCACCTTCTCACCCCTTCGCAGTTAGCGAACGCCCGCGCCTTTCCTCTTCGCGCGGGGTGGACGGGCAATGGTCTTGAGTTTCGTTCCTGATGACAGCGGCGGGACCGTTGCTGATTCACACAGCATTCCCTTTTCATCCTATTGTTTATGCGTAGTAGGGCGCCCACAAGCCTGCCTGCCGAAGGCAGGGGGCCGCCCCTACAACGTATTCAATAAGGAACCGACACGGATTTTTTTTAAACTCCAAAGAGCAATAGCTAAACTACACCGGCGAACTTTGTGCTTTTAAGTTTCAGCGCCGCGTATTCATAGACTCCGAATAAGACCGCGGCATAGATCAGCGTGCTCACGACCGATGTCCGGAAAAACGGGATGCCCATCACATAACAATCCATCAAACCCGCGAACGTTTTGGCATACATCCCAGTCATCAACCACACCCCAAAATTCGTCACTAAGTAAAAGAAAACGGCCGCGCCCAAACTCCCAAGCAAAACCACACCGGCGGATTTGCGATTCCGCACCCATATTCCCATTGCGGCAATGACCAAAATCGCTCCCCAAGTAAAAAACATCGTCGGGTGCCCGCCTAAAAACAGGTCTGTCAAGGCCATGAGCGCTACGGGCAAAATCAACGCGTATTTGCGGTTGATATACACCCCGCTAAATAAAGCAATCGCCAGAACCGGTGAAAAATTTGGGACATGGACGAATAAACGCGCCGCTGCCCCGACGAATAATAAAATATATGCCAACATTTTCCCGCTCCTTGGTTGGGTTAAAAAACCGGATTCCATTTAATTATAAACAACAAAATTAGGCTTGGCAAGCGCTAGGTTGCTAAATCTATGCGTCTTTTAAATTATCCCAAATAATTGATAAAAATTAACACCAAAAAAATAAAGAAATTTTTAATTTTTAAAACAAAAATTTTCTTGACTGTTCAAGCTATTTAAACAATCATAACTATATTTTAAACCAACTGCACTCAACAATTTTTAAAATCGTTTATGGATAATATAACTCAATGGGCACAAGAATTATATGACACCTGCCGTGTTGGACATTATAGTTATGGCGATCAGCGAGAAATTTATGAAAATTTTCTGATCGATTTCCTTAAAGATATTCCCAAGGATATTCTTATATATGACATCGGTTGCGGGTCGGGATATTGCGCCCAGCTCTATATTAAACGCGGCTTCCAGAAAGAAAAAATTTATTGCGTTGACTTCAGCCCGCAGAATATCGCTTTTTTAAAACAACAAGGTTTTCATGCTTCCGTCGGGGACATCTTAGATTTGAATGAAATTGCGGATGGATCAGCGGATGTCGTCATCTGCAATGGCGTCCTTCATCACAACTCCGATCCTTTGAAAGGTTTTTGGTGAACTCTCAAGAATCACAAAAAAAGGCGGAATTATTTATCTATCTGTCTATAATGTCTGGAACCCATATTATTTTTTTGTTCATCGTTTGACATGGCCGTTACGTTTTTTTTATTGGAACGTCAACCGAAATATTTTGAAATTCGTTCTGCTTTTGTCAGCAATACAGCTGCACGGTTACGAAAATTGCATATATAAAAAAATTTTAATGATTGGCGCAATCATTCAAAAAACTTAGAAGCCCATTACCTATGTACGTCCTTGGAATAAGTTGTTACGCTCATGAATCCTCCGCTGCTCTTTTAAAAGACGGCGAAATCCGTTGGCTTATCGAAGAAGAACGCCTGAACCGGGAACGACACACTTGGAAATTTCCTAAAATGGCTATTAATTATTGCCTAGAAAAAGAAAGAATTCGTTTTAGTGATATTTCGAATGTCGCTTTTTTTTGGAAGCCAATCGACGAATTAACGGGGAACATCCATCATTTATTAAAATTTTTCCCTCAATCCTTAAATTTAATCAATGCCGGATCAGCAGCAAAAGAAATCAGACTTTTACAGCGTATATTTCGTAAGCAAACGATCGGTTTCACTTTACAAAAAGAATTTGGTTTAAAATTCCCTCCTGCCGTTCAATTTTATGAACATCATCTTTGCCATGCTGCCAGTGCTTTTTTAGTTTCTCCTTTTCAAGATTCCGCTATTTTAACAATCGACGGCCGCGGCGAATCGACTACGACAATGATGGCTGTCGGGCATGGAAAAAAAATAAAAAAAATTTTAGAGCTCCACGTCCCTCATTCTTTAGGACATTTATATGCCGCAATCACCTCCTATCTCGGATTCAAACCGTTTTTTGATGAATGGAAAGTGATGGGGATGTCGGCATACGGCAAAGCGACCTATGTTTCTCTTTTTGAAGATATTGTCAAACTCTTGCCGAATGGCGAATTTCGTTTAGATCTATCCTATTTTAGTTTTCACACCCATGGGCAGAAACATTGGATTTCTTCAAAATTTATCGAAGATTTTGGGCCCCCGCGGCTCGCCGATATGCCTTATGAACAGCGGCATTTTGATATTGCTTATGGACTTCAAAAAATGATTGAAAAAACTGGGGTTCATCTCGCGAATGCGCTTTACGAACGAACCCGTCTAGATTCTATTTGTCTCGCCGGTGGAGTTGTTTTGAATTGCTTGATGAATAAAAAAATTATTGAAGAAACCCCGTTTAAAAATTTTTTCTTTCAACCGATATCCAACGACGCAGGGACTTCGATGGGAGCGGGGCTTTTAGCGTATCATAAAACATCAAAAGCTGCCACGAAACAAATGTTTGATTCTATTTACCTTGGCCCTGAATTTTCTGATTCCGAAATTGAAAAAGTGCTATTAAAACAAGGCGTAAAATATCAACGCTCGTCGGATATCTGCAAGGATACCGCCGCTCACATAGCACAAGGAAAAATTGTAGGGTGGTTTCAAGGCCGTATGGAAGCGGGACCGCGGGCGTTAGGTTGCCGGAGTATTGCGGCAGACCCAACACGCTTGGATATGAAAGATAAAATTAATTCCCTTGTTAAAAAACGTGAATTCTTCCGGCCTTTCGCCCCTTCCATTCTCGAAGAAAAAGTTGATCAATATTTCATAATGCCGAAGCAGCAACTATCTCCGTACATGATTCTCATCGGCGATGTCCGTCCAGACAAAATCTCAGTAATACCAGCAGTAACCCATGCGGATCACACGGCGCGTGTGCATACGGTCAATCGTTCGGCGAACCCCATCTATTGGCAGCTTATCTCCGAATTTGAAAAAATTACGGGTGTCCCTGTGCTTTTAAACACCTCGTTTAATGAACAAGAGCCTATCGTTTGCACGCCGGAAAACGCGGTGAATTGTTTTCAACGAACCGCTTTTGATGTTTTAACAATCGGTAATTTTATTGTCCAAAAATAACAAATAGCTATGTTAATTTATTCTTTCTTATTGACGATGATTGGTGTTTTGGGTATCGGTCTGTGGCTTGTTACAACAATCCGTCAAACAAATGAAATCAACTCCAACCATCAATATTCCATCGAGAATTATTACCTCATCCTCGGCGTTTCTTGGTTTATCGGATATCTGGCTTACGAAAGTTTTTTGTCATTTCTTGCCCTGGTTCACCTTTTCCGCCCGATAAACTTACTAGCTATCATCCATCTTCTCGCTGGTTTCGGCCTTTTTGGTTTTTGGAAAATATGGCCGCATTTCAAGCGGCATCTGTTTCTTTCTTCGCAAAATTCTTTTCAAAACATGCTTTTACTCCCTATTTTAGGGTTTGTCTTTTTTTGGAATTGTTATCCAACATTTGTCGTCGATGATTTAACGAGTTATTTTTATGCGATCCAGCTCATGTTAGAAAAAGGAGGATTTTTTTATTCACAGTATAGCGATGCCCGCTTATCGTTGCCGATGGGTGAAAATTTGCTTTATGCCATTGGATTTTCCCTACAAAATAAATCGTTCTTATTCCCTCAATTAATAATGGGAGTTTCAAAAGTGATGTTTGTCTTAACTGTGTATGGGGCGGTAGAAATGTTCACCGGCGGCGTTTGGCCTTTACTGGCTTCAGCATTTATTGCTTCAGAAGAACATTTTATCTTCTCAGGAGTCAACCGGTTCGTTGTCTTAAACATCCCCTTGATGTTTGCAGTTTTTATGATGTTTTGGGGACTCTTTGCTGCGGCTCAATTCCGAAGGAAAGATTACTTGATTTGGAGTTGGCTGGCAATTTTTTTCGCTTTGAATTGTAAATATGTTTCGCTTTTGTATTTATTTGTATATTTCATTTTCTTTATTGTTCTCTTCGGAAACGATCAATTCATATTAAACCGACAGAGACGCATTTTCTTTTCCTTACCAACCACGTTGACACTCGGTTTAATTGGGGTTGTAACGATGTTTCAGTATCTTTGGCGTTTATTAGCTACGGGAAGTCCTTTATTCCCGATGCCCTTAGGAATTTTTAAGCCGTATTTTTATGATCCCTTTGCAATTGAAATCGGCCGGGCATGGCATTTTTCTTTGAACGTTGGGACCGCGATTAAAAATGTTACGGCCTTTATGGTTTGGCCCGGAATTTTGCCATTAAAAATATTGCCGATCGTTGGAATTATTGTGGCGATCTTGTCATTCAGCCCCAAATGGAAAATTAATCAAAAATTTCTGTTTGGTATATATTGCCTTTTTCTATCGATCATTCTTGTTGTTGTTCAAGAAATCTATGTTGTTTTTGAAATGCGTTATTATCGGTTTGGCCTTGGTCTCGCCGCTTTTTCTGCAACGGTGCTCTTATCATGTATTTTTGACTATTTTTACAGTTATGTTCAAGGATTTCATCGACTTAAAAATTTTAGTTGTTATGTATTAATCTTACCGGTAGTCGTGTTTTGCATTAAGAGTTCATTCGGCGTCCTCTCCCCGTATCGTCCTGACCGAAAAGCTATTTTAGCTTTTATTAGCGGGAAAACGACGGAATCGTCGATTATTGAAACATATTACCCCGAAGGCAACCAAGTCATTTCAACAATCAATCGCTATCATATTCCAAAAGAAAACATCGGATTATTCTTAACTGGCTCTTGGCCGCAAGCCGCATATCGAATCAGTGGAAATAATTTTGCGCTTGCCAACGCGGATGCCCTTCCTAGTCGAGCGTATTTTGACAAAGTCTTGTTGGCTAAAATATTTTTAAAAAATAACATCCAATATATCTTTAATCGGGGGATGCTAGGACCGGGATATCCGCTACAGCTTGGGACGACCTTTGATCTGGTTAATGAATGTGGAACTGTGCTCGAAAAAAAAGAAATCACAATATGGGAATTAAATAAAGCCTGTCTTAAAGAACAAACATATTCTAAGGATCCATCAGCTGGGGAATCTTTGTATAAAAACGCGCATGAATATTTAACAACTTTGGAAAAATATGACCCCTTTCTTCCTCCGCCCTATGGTAAATTTACCGGGGTCGTTCAATAAAGACTTTTACGGATAATATATTTCGATAAAATCTTGCCCGCAATAAAATTTTACCGATAACAAGTGTTTCGTCAACCGGAACCCGATCATATAAAAATATTTTTTAATCTGCGGGATCTTTATGATATTGATAAATCTCGATCAAAATCTTTTCCAAAGAATACGCCATCTGCCAATCCGGATAATGCGTCTTAAATTTATTTAACCCGCTGATATACCAAATATGATCTCCGGCACGATTCTTATCCGAATATTGCCATTTCATTTTTTTGCCTGCGATCTTTTCGCATAACCCGATCGCTTCCAGAACCGAACAACTGTTTCCCCTCCCGCCGCCGATATTATAAACTTCGCCGGAACGCGGCTGTTGATAAAAATGCCAAAAGGCGCTCGCTAGATCATGACTGTGCAGGTTATCGCGCACCTGTTTGCCCTTATATCCAAATACGGTGTACTCGTTTCCCGAAACACAGCATTTCATCAAATACGCTAAAAACCCGTGCTGCAAAACCCCGGTATGCTGCGGCCCGGTCAAACAACCGCCGCGAAAACAAACCGTTTGCATCCCAAAATAACGGCCGTATTCCTGAACTAAAATATCCGCCGCCATTTTGGAAACGCCGAACAAAGAATGTGTGCTTTGATCAATGCTCATCATTTCATCGATCCCGTCGTAATACGGATGTTCCCGCGGCAATTCCCAACGCGTTGCCGTTTCCGCAAAAGGCAAAGCATTCGGCCGGTCGCCATAAACCTTATTCGTGCTCGTAAAAATAAACACGGCCTCTGGCGCGTATTTGCGGGTCAACTCGAGCAGATTCAAAGTGCCGCCGGCATTAACCTCAAAATCCGTGAACGGTTCGGACGCCGCCCAATCGTGCGAGGGCTGGGCTGCCGTATGCACCAGCGCTTGCAACCGGCCGCCGTAGCGCTTAAAAATACTTTCCAACGTCGACAGATCGCGGATATCAATGCCGTAATGCGCGAAATCCGCAATCGCGCCGATCAGTTCATCCGTCATATCCGCCGTAGACGCCGCGTCTCCAAAAAAATATCGGCGCATATCATTGTCAATGCCGACGACCTGAAACCCTTTGCCCGCGAAAAACCGGACAGTTGCCGAACCGATCAATCCCGAAGATCCGGTGACAATCACCACCGGCAAACCGCAAGAAGGTTTTTTACTCATATTTTATCCGCTGATTACGCGTCTTTGTAAAAATACAAAGCCGCGGTTAACATAATCCCGATACAATAAAACGCGACCCGGTTCGTGACAAAATACGGATACACCATCAAAGCCGCGCCAATAATCATCAACGGCCAGCGGCAATTCTTTTTGCCATAAACAAAAGCCACAAACCCAATCGCGCCGAAGATCAATGCGCCAATCATATTACTAAACATTTTATGTCCTCTCTAACCCCCGGTAGGCGGGCCAGCGCGCAAAAGGCTTTCGCGACTCTGATTCATGGGTGAATTTCGCTGACACCGGCAAAATGACTAAACCGCGCGTTAAGAATGGCGGTGAAGGGTGTTCAGCGAGTTCGCGAGCAAATCAATGAGCCATATTGCCCTGCCGGACCCGTTTAAACAACCATACCGACGGCACGCAGGCCAGACATAACAACCCAAACCAGTGAAAATTATCAATAAAAGCCAACAACGACGCCTGCCGTACTGTCTCGCGATAAATAAAACCCAAGGCCGCGTCCGGCGAAACAACGCCGCCCGCTTGCGCCAGCACCTGCGCCCCGCGGCGCATCGCTTCCTGATACGCCGGATCATACGGGGTCAAATGACTCACCAAAGCGTTTTGATGCACTTGGCTCATCCGCGCCAAAAACGTCGCGGCCATTGAAATCCCGACACTGCCGCCGATATTGCGCATCAGATTATACAACCCCGTGGCATTGCCCATTTCCGAGCGTTCCAAAGTCGCCATGGCTAAAGTGGTCAAAGGAATAAAAATCGCGCTGATCGCCATACCCGAAAATATCACCGGTAAAAAAATATACTCCGGCCCCATCGCCAAATTTATATTCCCCAATTGATAACACGCCACGCCCAAAACCACCAAACCGCACGCAACAATATACCGGCCGTCCACCCGGCTCACCAATTTTCCGACGACTGCCGCCATCATAAACGAAAATATCCCGCGCGGGCTTAAGGCTAACCCGCTGTGCAAAGCATTATACCCCATCAAAGTTTGTAAAAAAAGCGGCAGCAGCACGGTTGTTCCATAAAGGACAAAACCCAACACAGTAATCAAAAAAACTCCGGTATGAAAATTGCCGTCTTTGAGAATCCGCAGGTTCACCACCGGTTCTTTAACGCGCAGTTCCCAAAACACAAACGCGCTTAAAGCGGCAACTACCAAAACGGAAGTCCAGACAACCCAGTCAGCCGCGAACCAGTCCACTTCCTGCCCTTTATCGAGCACCAATTGAAGCGCGCCCAAACCCACCGCCATCAGAGAAAAACCAATATAATCCAAATGAAGCAAACTGCGTTTTTGAATATACGGCGGATCCTCAATGAACTTCTGCGCTAAAAATACGGAAATAACCCCGATCGGAATGTTAATGAAGAAAATCCAGCGCCAGGAAAAATTGTCCGTGATCCAGCCGCCGATCACCGGCCCAATGATCGGCGCAATAATCGCGCCTAAAGCAAAAACCGCCATGGCCATGCCGCGCCGTTCTTTCGGAAAACTTTCTAACAGTATGGCCTGCGAAATCGGCTGCAGACCCCCGCCTCCCGCGCCCTGCAGTACCCGGGCAAAAATTAAAAATCCCAGGCTCCCGGCAAAACCGCACAACGCCGAAGACAGCGTGAATATCACAACACAGACCATCAAAAACCGTTTGCGGCCGAAAAAACCGCTGAACCAGGCTGTAGCCGGCAAAATAACCGCGTTAGAAATTAAATAACTGGTTAAAGCCCAAGTGGCTTCATGCGTGGTCGCCGAGAGATTCCCCGCGATATGCGGCAAAGCCACGTTCGCCACCGCCGTATCCAAAATCTCCATAAACGTCGGCAGCATGACTGCCAAGGCAATCAACCAAGGGCTGTGACTCGGCCGCCATGCGTCATAAGATAAATTCTGGTTTTCCATTAGAAAAATCCCGGATAATCAATATAATGGGTGTGTTATTTAAATGAAGCAAATTGATTTTTATTATAACAAAAGAAATTAACTCATGCGTAAAATCACTGATATATTCAAAAGCCAGCCCATTACCTTTTCTTGCGAAATCTTCCCGCCGAAAACGGAACAAGGCTATGAGAATCTTAAAACCACTATCTCGGAATGGGCGCGGCTAAAGCCGGATTTTATTTCCTGCACCTACGGCGCCGGCGGCGGCAACCGAGAAAAAACCCTGGATATCGTGCAGCTAATCCAGAACCGGCATCAGATCGCCGGGTTGGCGCACTTGACCTGTGTCTTAAACACCAAACAACAGATCCGGGAAATTGTCGAAGATATCAAACGCCGCGGGGTACGCAACATCCTGGCCTTGCGCGGCGATCCGCCTTTAGATAATCCGAATTGGCAGCCGGGCGAAAACAATTTTCGGTTTAGTAAAGATCTTTGCGCTGATATCCGTCTTCAATATGGCGATTTTTTCTCCATTGGCGCGGCCGGTTTTCCCGAAGGCCACATTTTATGCAAAGACCGCGATCGGGACGCCGGTTATCTGAAAAATAAAATCGAAAATGGCGCGGAATTTGTGATAACCCAATTCTTTTTTGACAATGCCGACTATTTTGCCTATGTCGAGCGCCTGCGGCGTATCGGAGTGACCGCCCGGGTCATTCCCGGACTTTTACCGATCACCAACTACGAAAATATGATCAAATTCTGCAAAATGAACGGCACGACCATTACCCCGCAGGTTAAACAAATCTTCGAACCGATTCAAAATGATCCCTCGGCAACGCTTAAAGCCGGCATAGCATTTGCGATCCAGCAAAGCCGCGCCCTCTTAAAGGGCGGCGCGCCCGGCCTGCATTTTTACTGTCTGAATAAAATCCATCCGACTCAAGAAATCTGGGAAGCGGTTTTATAATGCGGAAAAATAACCGGGATGTTGAACTATCCATAACCTGACAGCTTTCAGTAAAAAGTAAACCGCCAAAAATAACAAGACCCAACCACAATATTTTTTAACCGAATCCATCCACTTCCCCGCCTTCGGCAATTTGGAGAGCAATCCGCTGAACGCGCCAATAAGGATCAATAAAGCGCCCGCGCCGTAAGCGAAGATCAACATCAAAACCACGCCATAAACAATATTTTGCCGCGACGCAACAAATAATAAAAGACTGCCCAATACCGGAGCCGTGCACGGCCCCATAATAAAACCCGCCGTCAACCCAGCGCAAAAAACCCCCGCCGCCGTTGCTTTTCCCGGCGCGTCTTTTTGCCCCGCCCAAACTAAGCCTGGCCAACGAATCACCTCCAACATCTCTAAGCCGAATAAAAATATAATGACTCCGACCCCCGCATAAATAACCGGGGTATTCTGAAACTGCCCAAATAACTTTCCCGTCAACGCGGCAATTACTGCTAACCCGCAATAGACGCATGACATCCCCAGCACAAACAAAGCGGAAAGCAATAAACCCTGCCAAGCCTTATGTTGAGCATTCAACCGGCCAATGACCGCGGCCATAACCGGGATCACCGGATAAACACACGGCGTGAAACTCACCGCCACGCCGGATAAAAAGGCTATAGCATAATCAAAAATTCCGCCGGATAACATCATGGCAACCCCGTCTTAAAAAATCCCCGTCTTAATGGTAAACGTGCTTTTTGCCGCTTCAAAATCCTGGCGGTATTTGTTAAATCCTTTCCCCGTGGCCGAAAAGCGGATTTTAAACATTTTATTCCCTTCATCCGTCGCGTAAAATTCCAGGATATTGCGTTTGGTTTCTGCGTCCTTAAACATCACCCACTTGAAAATCGGTTCTCCGATTTTGATTTCTCCCTGATCGATCAGCTTTGACGCGGTCTGGGACACGCTTTGTAAGATATCCGGAAACATATCCTCAATCCAATTAGGCGCGTCCAAACGCACGGAAGCCACCGTCAACTTGGCGAGCGGCTCGCCGGTTTTCAAATTTTTTAACGGGCTGACAAACGTCGCGATTTCCGTGGTCTTGTTCTTCACGAAAATCCCGAGTTCTTTATCATCTTTAATTTGTGCCCATCCCAAAGGCGGTTTAAAAGTAAAACCATCCCCGGCATAGGTATCCGATTTGAAAAGCCCGGAAAAAAACAAAAACCGCAGAACGAACACTATTGCTACGCCATAAATAAACGATCGGATTATTTTATCGGGATCCATAATAAAACACGCGGCCTACGCGCTTACGGGAAGCGCGCAGGTCGCGTGCCTTTCTCCAATTATTTACGCTTTCGAGCCCGGTTCATATAATTTCTGCATATTTTCATAAAGCCGCCAGCGGGCCGTCAAATCCGCTTGCGCCAAAGCGAACAACTCTTTGGCTCGCTCCGGTTTGGCCTGTTGCAGCATCTTAAACCGCGTCTCGTTTTCCGCGAATTGATCAAACGTCATTTTCGGCGCCGCGGAATCCAACGTAAACGGATTCTTGCCTTCCTTGGTCAACATCGGGTTGAACCGGAACAGCGGCCAATACCCGGCCGCCACCGCATTTTTCTGCTCGTCGAGCGCGGTGGTCATATTGATCCCGTGCGCGATACAATGCGCGTAGGCGATAATCAACGACGGACCGTCATAAGCCTCGGCTTCAATGATCGCCTTGACCGCGTGACCGTCATTCGCGCCCAGCGCGATCGTCGCGACATACACATTCCCGTACGTCATAATGATCCGGGCCAAATCCTTCTTGCCCAGACTTTTGCCGTCGGCCGCGAACTTGGCGACTGCGCCGCGCGGCGTGGCTTTTGAAGCTTGTCCGCCGGTGTTGGAATAAACTTCCGTGTCCAAAACCAAAACATTGACATTGCGGCCCTGGGCCAACACATGGTCCAAACCGCCGAACCCGATGTCATATGCCCAGCCGTCGCCGCCAAAAATCCAGACGCTCTTTTTCACGAGCATATCCGCGAGCGAAGCGAGTTGTTTGGCTTCCGGAGAATTGATCCCCTTTAACTTTTCTTTTAAGGCTTCGACCCGGTCCCGTTGTTCAAAAATCTCGGGCTCTTCAGTCTGTTTGGCTTCCAGAATCGCTTTGGCCAAATCATCGCCGACTTGGCTCGCGAGTTTCTTTAACAATTCGCCGGCGAATTCCTTTTGCTTGTCAATCGTCAACCGATAACCAAAACCGAATTCCGCGTTATCTTCAAACAGGGAATTCGACCAGGCCGGACCGCGGCCGGCCAAATTTTTGGTATACGGGGTCGTCGGCAAATTCCCGCCGTAAATCGACGAACAGCCGGTGGCGTTCGCGATGACCATGCGGTCGCCGAACAACTGGGACACCAATTTGATATACGGGGTTTCGCCGCAGCCCGCGCAAGCGCCGGAGAATTCAAACAACGGCTGGAGCGCGCCAACCGCGCGCACCATAGTCCGGTTGATCCGGCCGCGTTCCAATTCCGGGATTTTTAAGAAAAATTCCCAGTTCTTTTTCTCTTCGACCCGCAAAGGAATTTGCGGCTGCATATTTATGGCTTTTTTAGTCGGGTCCTGCTTGTTTTTCGCCGGGCAAACGTGCACGCACGCCCCGCAACCGGTGCAATCTTCAATCGCGACCTGGATCGTGAATTTCAAACCCGCCCATTCTTTAGCCCGGGCTTCGGTAGACTTAAATGTCGACGGCGCGCCGGCCAAATATTTCGGGTCGTATGCCTTCATGCGGATGACCGCGTGCGGACATACGATGTTGCACTTGCCGCACTGGATACAAACTTCCGGGTCCCATACCGGCGTGCTTTGGGCGATGTTGCGCTTTTCCCATTGCGTCGTTCCCGTCGGGAAAGTCCCGTCGATCGGCATTTTGCTGACCGGCAGATCATCCCCGCGCCCGGCCATAATTTCCGCGGTCACCAGCTGCACGAATTCCGGAGCTTCTTTGGCCACCACCAACGGCCGTTGAATACAGCTCGTCGCTGTGGCCGGGACTGGCACCTCAAACAAATGGGCAATGGTTTGATCCACAGCCTCATAATTTTTCTTCACCACATCTTCGCCTTTGCGGCTATAGGCTTTCTTGATCGATTTCTTGATTTCCGCGATCGCTTCGTCTTTCGGCAACACACCGGAAATCGCGAAGAAACACGTTTGCATAACTGTATTGATCCGCACGCCCATGCCGGTTTTTTCCGCCACAGCATACGCGTCGATCACGTAAAATTTAACTTTCTTCTCAATGAGCTGTTTTTGGACTTCACAAGGCAAATGCGCCCACGTTTCCTCTTTCGTGTAAGGGCTGTTCAAAAGAAACACTCCGCCCTGTTTGATCTTGCCGAGGAGATCATATTTCTCTAAAAAGACAAACTGATGACACCCGACAAAATTCGTTTCCGTTAAAAGATACGGCGCGTGGATCGGGTTCGGTCCAAAACGCAAATGCGACACGGTCAAAGATCCGGCTTTTTTCGAGTCATACACAAAATAACCTTGCGCGTAATTCGGAGTTTCCTCGCCGATGATCTTGATCGAATTTTTATTCGCGCCCACCGTGCCGTCTGAACCCAAGCCATAGAACATGGCTTGCACGCCTTTGGGATCTTCAATCGAAAAATTCTTGTCAAAATCCAAACTGGCACGGGTCACGTCGTCATTGATGCCGACGCTGAAATGGTTCTTGGCATTGGCTTTCGTCAATTCCTGGAACACGGCCACGACCATAGCCGGCGTGAATTCCTTGGACGAAAGGCCATAGCGGCCGCCAATGACTTTTTGGATCTGGCCGGCTTTGCCGGTTTCATACAAGGCATCCACCACGTCGAGATACAACGGCTCGCCGCCGGCGCCCGGTTCTTTGGTGCGGTCCAACACCGCAAGGGATTTAACGCTTTTCGGCAAAGCCTCCCCGGAATGCTTGAC
>JADFXQ010000041.1 GCA_015233495.1 Candidatus Omnitrophota bacterium
GAAACGCCGCCATCGCCCCAGGAATATCCAGACTCCCGGCCATCTGGGCAAACCCGCTTTGCTCCAGGAATAAACAGAGACAAAGCAAAATAGAAATAATTTTGTTGATCCGCAACATGGAAAAAAGCCCCTCGATTAAAATGAACTTAACGCCTTACGACGAACACCTTTGTGTGGGTCACGTCATCCTTTCGCGCCACAATGACGGATTTCTGTAGGGGCGCCCCTACACCTTCGATAATTATCGTCGAAATGACGGCTTAACTTGACACGTATGGGGGCGCCCCTACAACAAAAAGGAAATTCCTATAGAAGAAATCTACTGCAAGTATGCCTGATATAGGAAGAAAAAACAAGGTGACTTTAAAGGGAGAGACTCATTTTGTTTGGCAGTGTATTGACCTAATCGCCATAATGCGTGCGGGCGCGTTCGATGAATATGATGTTTTGCTTTTCTTTCCTAAAGCTATGGGAGAAATTTATTTGACTGATTTGTCAGTAGACAAGCGCCGAATGCGCAATAAATCTTTTGCTGATCGATTGACCTCGTCAGCCCGAAAACCGCGGGTTGCCATTTTGTGTCTGATCTCATGCAGGATCCAAAGCGCGGGATCCTCTTCCTTGGAATAATCATTCTTATAAGACGCCATATTGTTCACCTCCCAAATTTTCAATGCATTTTTAACAGATTCTTCCGGATGCGCGCCGATCTCTTCAACAACAAGAGAGGAAATAAACGAGATCTGTCGTTCCATATCTCTTTGAAACCATTTCTGCGTTATCAGTTGACGAACTGGTTTTCTCATGTCGAAATACGCGGACAATATTGATGTGTCGAGATAAACCTTTAATTCGGACATGCGTCCCCCTTTCATCAACCGATGATCTAATCTGCCAAAATTTTGATAACAGTATACCATTCCAAAAAGCAAACATCAAATTCCAGCTCCGGCTGGTCTCGAGTTTATAAAAGTTAATTTTGATCCCAGAGAGTAATGGCTAAGGAATTGACAATTGTAATTCGCGCTCGGGAATGGAAATTCGGCTCAAGCCTGACTGGATTTCCCGGTTAGGCTGATTGGATTCGATGAGGGCCAGCATATTCTCCACGCCCGGATCAGTCAAAGTAACATGACTTTCTTCCAAACGCATCACGTCGGCGAGCAGACCTAAAATTTGATCCATGTCCCGACCAATCACCTTTTGCTGACAAGCCGCCAACAAATAATTCCGCAGACGTTCATCCGACGGAACCACGCCGTCATTCACCATACTCTGCATATGCGACCATTCGTTCCGAATATCCAAACGGCTAAAATCCCCGATCCTGACCGGGGCAACATTCCCCGCCGGCATAACCGGCAAAGCCGGCACCGGCAAAGCCCGAAAATCCACCCCGCCGTTTTTATCCTCGGATTGAGCAGGCGAAATAATAGACGCTACTGTCGCCGGCGAGCTCGCTCTTGGCCGTTCCCTTTGTGGCACCTGTTGCGGTTGTTCTCTCGATAAATCAGCCATTAAATCTGGATAGTTCCCGGTTGTTGGCATTGCCGGTTGATTCGACAATGTTCCACGGCGTGCTTGATAATTCGGTACTAAACGTGTTATACCTGCGTCATCCATACCGCGTTTTGCTGCTTCTTCTCTGATGGTTGCTATCTCTGATCGAACAAACTCTGAATCCGGTTCCGCCAACAAGTCTGTTAAGGTTATTTGAAGCGCTTTTTCAAAATAGGATAAATGAGTCTGGCCAACGGCATTTTCTTGAGGCAACCTAATTTGTAATTCTTGATACGCGACGTCTAAAATATCTTCAATATCTTTTTTATCCCGCTCATCTCCAGCCGCGGCTATACTTTCTAAAACACAAATCGTTCGGAATCCCAAATATTTGGATTCAACCGGCCGTCCCGGAGCCAAAGCCAAAGCGCTCATCATAGTCAATAAGCGATTTATGCGCTCCTTTTTTCGTTTCCCGAAAACATTGAACCATCGCGATTTTTGTTGAGCGTATAATTCTTGAATTTGGCCGGGCAAATCATACGGCAAACCGCTGATAAATTCGTCTTTGGGTAGGCCGTCTATTGATTGTCCGCCAATTCCCTGCAATGTGCTTGATAAAGGAAAACCATAATTTTCAGATTGCTGTATCCCTAAAGACAAATGCGATAATTCATAATCCAGCACTTCATTGATCTTTAGATCTTCGATGATAAAATCTCTAGTGATATTTTGGGCATACAAAAAATCAAGATTAAAAGCGCCGATAAAAAGACCAACAATAAATACCCCCATTAGCCCAAACGGTAAGCTACACTCGGGACTTGTTGCCGGCACTGAAAAAAACAGTGCCACCAACCCAACTATATCCCATAATAAAAATGACAAAATACTTAACATTTGTATTCCCTGTCGAATCTGATAAAATTTATATATTTTTGCAATGCGTAAATCCGCAGGCCGACTATGTCCAAATCCAGCATTTGATTCAGCTTTTTTCCACAATTCATAAAATTGTTTTATTTTTTTATCAGATGCACCACGAATATGCGCTGAAATAATTTCCCTTACTTCCTCATAAGTAAGCGCACGCCCTTGCCGAGCATTGTCAGTACTTGCAGGCGACGCTGCTTTAATTATATTGTTTTCCATGGAAACCAAAATATTGTTTTGGCTATATGGCGAGCCGGCGGAAGTTCCGGGCAAAACCGCTATTTTTGTATCGCCAATAATTGCCGGGCTTGCGCCGGCCGTTGGGAACGGCATATTCAATACAATCCCGCCGCTGATGTAATTACGGACCAGCGGCTCGCTGTCTGTGCCGACATCGCGGTCGATGTTGTATTCGCCTTCTTTAAATGATTTATTGTAGGCCTTAAAATAAGTCTGCGGCGACCAGGATTTTTTTGAGGTCAAGCCTGCTAAATTTTCTTTATCGATCATTGCCGAATATACACCCGGTTTATTTTTGAACCGCGATTTGAACCACTGGGCCATGATTAAGGAATAATAGACCTGGCGCAATGCCGCGTAACGCGGCGCGGTGTTGACTTCCTGAGTCAGCATTGGGATGATCATTTCCCGGGCTAATTTTGCCGCGTATTCATTAAGAGCTTTGCCGCGCGGGTCTTTGAAATTGTAGGCATCGGTATTGTTTAAATAATCCTGTTCCAGCATGACCTTGAGCGTCGCCTTATAAATATACGCCCCACTCGGTATCCGGCTTTCCGTATTCCGCCCCTCGTCCTCTGTCCTCTGTTCCCGCATAATAATTTCCGCCGGCACAATCCAGGGCCGGACCATGGTCGGAATCGCGACATCTTCCGTGCCGTATAATGCGGCGGCTTTTTTATAAAGTTTTTCCCAATAGGCTTTTCCCTCGGGCATATCCGGAGAAGTGAATTTGGCTGTATCTTTTTTCAACTGCAAATCCGCTTCCAACAAAACCTTGCCCATATCAGTCTTGGCTAAACGGTCATCCAAAATCCGATCCGGAGCGTCCGGTTTCAAATTCACCCAAAATGCGCTGTTCGGCAAAGCGATGCCTACGACAAAATAATTGAATAAAATTTTCGCCGTGGATTCAATCGCGGATGACGGCAGCGCTTTTGCATCGCCTTTATCCAAAAGCAAGCGGAAATTATTGCCGGTCATGTCATAATTCAATGACCGCATATGCAAAGGCCGAAACGGTTCCTGAATCAAAGAATTGCGAAACGCCGCCATCGCCCCAGGAATATCCAGACTCCCGGCCATCTGGGCAAACCCGCTTTGCTCCAGGAATAAACAAAGACAAAGCAAAATAGAAATAATTTTGTTGATCCGCAACATGGAAAAAAGACCCGCCTGATTAAAATTAACTTAAAGCCTTACGAAGGAAATTCCTATTGAAAAAATCTACTGCAAGTATGCCTGATATAAGAAGAAAAAACAAG
Source organism: Candidatus Omnitrophota bacterium (assembly GCA_015233495.1). GTDB lineage: Bacteria > Omnitrophota > Gorgyraeia > Zapsychrales > Zapsychraceae > JADFXQ01. The sequence goes on from JADFXQ010000041.1 coordinate 3,936, forward strand.
GTGACTAACAAAAGGGACGGAATAATTTCGTTTGGCGGTGTATTGACCTAATCGCCATAATGCGTGCGGGCGCGTTCGATGAATATGATGTTTTGCTTTTCATCGATCATATACACAATGCGATCCTGGTAGGAAAGTCGATAAGAAAAATGCCCGGCAAGATCACCCAATAGCTTTTTCCCTTGATAAGGATCGGACGCGAGGACTTCGATTAAAATGTCTTTCAGTTTTTTCCAGAGTGCCGGAGTCAACTTCTCAATATCTTTGCGGGCTTGCCGGGAAAAACGAAAAGTAAAAGTCTTCCCTTTAATCATGGAAAACCTCGTCCCAAGCGTAACTTTTCCCGGATTTGATTTCTTGCTCTGCAGTCTTCACGCTCTTGACCAATCCGGGAATCGCCGCAAGTTCCAGAGTTTCCATCAAATTATCATAATCCGCCTTGGATAAAAGCACGGCTTCGCCTTCCCTGGAATTTATTTGATAAACCTGATGCCCCTTGACCGACTTACGCAACATCTCAAACCATTTTTCCCGCGCGTGGGTTGCCGTCAGAGTTGTCACAACTTCCTCCTTGATTAAAATTTATTATGTACATATTTATGTACATAGGATAACATATTCAATAAAAACCGTCAATCTTTTAAAATCCCCGGCTCGTCAACCTTTGCCTGTCTTATCGGCTGGCTGTGACACCTGTTCGGGCGCAATAGGGGCGCAGATTGCAGATAGAGCAATGCGGGGATATCGGACGGCAGATGTTTTGGCCCCAGAGCACCAATAATTCATTGATCTCAAGCCAGAACCGGCGCGGCAATTTTTGACGCAGGGCCGTTTCCGTTTCCAAAGGCGATTTTGTCCGGACATATCCCCAGCGGTTGGATATCCTATGCACGTGCGTGTCCACGCAAATCCCGGGCAGGCCAAATCCTTCGGTCAATACCAGATTCGCGGTTTTCCGCCCGACTCCGGGCAAAGTCAACAATCGGTCCAGATCGTTCGGAACGCGGCCGTCAAATTCCCCCAGGATCTGCCGCGATATGGCCAAAATATTTTTCGCTTTCACATGGTAGAATCCGACCGGATAAATGATTTTGACGATTTGCCGCTCGGACAGGCGGAGCATGGCTTCCGGAGTGTCAGCCAAAGCAAACAACCGTTCACTGGCCGGCAAAGTCGTTTCGTCTTTTGTCCGCAGGCTCAACAGGCAGGAGATCAAAATCAGATAAGGACTTTTATATTTCTTGCCGACCAAGGTCAGGGTGGTTTCCGAAAACCGCTTGACCTCACGGCGCAGGATATGAATAACGGAAGAAATATTGTGATTAGAAATCGGCATAAATATCGTCGGGGCGCCCGTTATGCGGCCAAGACATGACAACCGGCAATTGTAGGGGCGTCCCTTGTGGACGCCCGTCGATCTGCCGCGATAGCGCAACGGGCGCCCACAAGGGGCGCCCCTACGACATCAAGGCGTGGTCGCGATAGAACGATGGGCGTGCACACAGGCCGCGCCGCTAGATTCCTTGCTCCTGTAAAATCCCGATATCATCGCGCCAGTCTTTCTGCGTCTTGACGTACAATTCGAGATACACTTTTTTCTCGAGGATTTCTTCCAAGTCCTTGCGGGCGAGCGTGCCGACCTGTTTCAGGACTAGACCGCCTTTGCCGATGACCATTTCTTTATGCGTTTCGCGGGCCACCATAATCATCGCCTGAATCTTCATGGTGTTGCCCTTGACCGGCGTCATCTGCTCAATCACCACGCCGATCGAATGAGGAATTTCGTCCCGCATCGCCAAAAACAATTTTTCCCGGATCACGTCCGCCAGCGCCAATTTTTGCGGAAAATCGCTCAACACATCCTCGGGATAAAGCAAAGGTCCGACCGGCAAATACTCAAAAACCACGGACAACAAATCCTCGGTATTCAATCCCTTTTCCCCGCTCAACGCGACCATGGTAAAATTCTTCATCTCTTGCACGGAACAACCCTTGAGCTTCTCCCAAAACGCGATATATTCCGGCATATACGGCGCCTTGAGATCCACTTTATTCAAACCAAGAATCACCGGACACTTAGCCTGCGCGACCTTACTGCCGATCCCCTCTTCTTCCGGCCCGATCCGGCGGGAGGTGTCAACCAAATAAATCACAACATCGGTTTCGCCGATCATGCCGACCGATGCGTTGTTCATATGCGCGTCCAACTGATCCCGCCCCTGATGAAACCCCGGCGTGTCAATGAACACGATCTGCCCGCGCTCGTCATTAAAAATCCCGCGGATCTGATTCCGCGTGGTCTGCGGCACCGGAGTCACGATCGCCACTTTTTCACCGACCAGCTTGTTCAATAAAGTCGATTTCCCGACATTCGGCCGGCCGACAATCGCGGCCACGCCGCAACGCAATTCTGGTTTTTTCTTTTCAGGCACGGAGGACGGTTCCTTTCCGGTATTTCATGGTCACCACAAAAACCATCGTAAAAAAAATAACATTCATAATATTAAAAACCCGCCAAACCATATCATTCGACCGCAATCCCGCCGGCGTCATCAAAATAATGCACCCCCACACCCCGGCAGCCCACCACATACTGATATCAGAGGACGACCGGCGCTGAATCACGCGCATAATCAAAGGAATATTAAACAACGGCATAACCACCGCGGCGATCAATCCCAAAATCGAAATCAAATCTGTTGGCATATAACCCCCATCGATACACAAACCGCGCGCCCAAAGCCGGGAAGGAGACGGTTCCCCGCGAGTTTAGCGAGGCCTTTCCTTATTTTCCAGAAAAAGGCCGAGCGTCTGTTTGAGCGGGGAACCGTCTCCTTCCCGGCCCGCGCGCCTTTAATGAAACGCGAAACCTCATGAAAGAACGCTTCGCGGATCGCGCATAGACAACAGGCACCCCTACACACAAATCAAATTGTCGTATTGCTGAAATTCCTGTACGCCTTCAGTCGGCGATTGATGTCTTCGGTTTTGAGCGCCGCCGTGCGCGCCACGCCGAACCCTTCGACATTAAACGAACCCCAGACTGTAGCATAAACACAGGCCCGGCGCAAAGTTGTTTCATTGACCTTGCCCGCTTTTGCCAAATACCCCATGAGCCCGCCGGCAAACGTGTCCCCCGCGCCGGTTGGATCAACCACCTTGTCCACCGGATACGCCGGGAAACCGAAAAGAAAATTCGGGCCGGCCACAATCACGCCATGCTCGCCTTTTTTGACCACCACAATCGGCGGCCCCATTTTCCGCAAAGCCGCGGCAGCCCGGACCAAATTCTTTTCTCCGGTCAATGCGGCGGCCTCGCCTTCATTGGCGACAAACAAATCTACCTTCTTCATCAAAGCCTTCAAATCCGGCAAAGCAATGTTGATCCACAAATTCATGCTATCCAAACCCACGAACTTCGACGACTTCATCAAGCGCAAAAACTTCATCTGCACATCCGGCGAAAAATTCGCCAAAAAAACATTGGGGATCGACCGTTGTTTCTCGGCGATCCGCGGCTCATAATTCTGCAAAACCCCCAATTCCGTCTTAAGCGTGATCGCGTGACTAAAATCCCCGTCTTGATATTCCCCCTGCCACTTAAAGGTCGCGTCCCCGCCGGTGATGACCGAACTCACGTCCACGCCCCGGCGCTTAAAAAACGTCAAATGCCTTGAGGGAAAATCCCGCCCGACCACACTAACCAAATGCACGTCCGTGAAATAACCCGCGCTCATCGCGAAATGCGAAGCCGACCCGCCCAGCAAATCCGTCCGCTCACCCGACGGTGTTTTCAAATTGTCCAAAGCAATGGTGCCAACCGCGATCAAACTCATCTTTGCTCCTTCCGTTCAAAGACAAAAAACTTCTGTTCCCATTATAAAAAATGCGCGTCACTTGCATTTCGTAATATTACGCTAAACCGTAACTTTAAGAAATAAGCTTAACGCGGCCGAAAGCTAAAAACAAGCGGAATATTTAACGAAGAGGCAGTTATTTCCCGTCATATTTTCTCTTGTCAAAAGCAATCCATCTATGTATACTTTTAATCGATAGAAATGGAGATACTATGGTTCACATTAATATTACAATCCCGCAAGAGATGAAAGGGCTTCTCGATGTCGCGGCGCGCCGGGAAAACATCGGCCGAAGCACGTTGATCCAACGGGCTGTTTCTTTCTACGTCGAAGTCCAGGAACGGCGCCGGCGCGAAGCGCTGTTGAAAGAAGGCTACATCCAAATGTCCGGCGAAACCGCCCAATTAGCCAAAGATTTCGAATTCGTGGACCGGGAGGCTTCCCGCCATGTCGATTAGACGAGGCGAGATCTATTCCGCCGACCTTGATCCGACGCACGGCAGTGAACAGCGCGGCCGGCGCCCCGTCCTCGTGCTTCAAAACGATATCGGCAATGAATACGCGGCGACCACCATCATCGCGCCCTTGACCACAAAAGCATTCGCCAAGACCTATCCCACCAATGTTCCTGTCCCGGCCGGCATCGCCGGCCTCAAACAGGATCCCACGATCCTCTTGTCCCAAATCCGGACGATCGACAAAAGCCGCTTAGATCGCCGAACCGGCGCGCTCCCCGCCGCGCTCATGGCCAAAGTTGAAGAAGCGGCCCGGATCAGTCTGGATTTATAAATACATTGGCTTATTCTCCGATGATTTTCACCAGCACCCGTTTTTTTCTGCGGCCGTCGAATCCGCCGTAAAATATTTGTTCCCAGGTCCCGAAATCCAGCCGGCCGTTGGTGATCGCGACCACGACTTCACGGCCCATGATCTGGCGTTTGATATGCGTGTCGCCGTTATCTTCGCCCCCTCCTAAATTCCGATGTCCCGCGGTTTTCTTTGCTGCGGCATATCAATGAATAATTTCTGCAAAGAAAGCCTTTGGCCCGGATCGGACAAAACGCGCCCTGCTTGCCGCAGCACCTGTTCTGCCGTCGAGTTTTGACCGATCAAGACCAATGCCTGAATATAATATCCGCAGGAGGCGTAAGTCACTTCCTTCACATAGGCCTGGCGCAAAAATATGACCGCGCGGCTATAATCCCCCTGCAATAAATACAAACGACCTAATCCAATATATGGAGAAACATATTCTTTGTCCAACTCTATGGCGGTTTGAAACGCGGTTTTACTGACTGCAAAATTCGCGGCGCTCATGCCCAAGTCATAAAACACCCGGGGGTCCTTGCTCCCTAAGCGAACGCTTTGCTCCAGCGCTAACCGCGCCGCCGCATATTTTCCCTGTCGAAAATACGCGTCGCCTAAAACCGCGTAGGCCTTGGGGTGATCGGGAAAAGACCGGATCACCGCGGTCGAAAGAGAAATATCGTCGTGCCATTGCCGCGTCAAATCAAACGAACGCGACGCGCAAACCGCGATAATCGCGATAAGAATTAGTTTCCGGGTGAACAATCCCAGCGGCCGGCGCTCCAACCAATTTAAAAAATGGCGGGCCAACAAGCCGACTGCTCCGATTAAAGACAGATAAAGAAACCGGTGCGCGGTAGGATTGGCCAGCGCGATTATCCCGGAAACCGGCAAATAAAACACCGAAGCCCAGCACAACAAAAACGCCGAAGTTTTATCCCGGCGGTAAAAATACCAGAATCCCCAAACCGCTCCCGCCAAAACGGCTAAACCCGCGCAAGCTTTCCCGACAAACCCGGATGTGATATCCGGATTATAAAACGGCGGCAGAATGTTCACGCCGGGAAGCCAAATAATCTCTTTCAAATAAAAAACCACCCGCCATAAATTAAGCCAAACCGGATGCGCCGGCACTGTGGCCGCGTCACTCGCGCCCCGAAAGAGCGCCTGCGTCGGAAAGACTGCAAAATAAACAAACAGATAAAAGCTGCCGATCACGCCATACGGCAAAATCCGCAGCCCAGGGCGCGGCGGCGCGGCAGCTTTTTCCCTTCGGCAAAGCCAAAAAAAAGCCGCAATCACCAGCGGATAAATCCCCGCTGATTCTTTGGAAAAAACCGCGAAAAAATAGCTGAGCAAGGCTAGACTACCCCATCCCCATCCCGGCCTCCGGGTCACGGAGCGCTCAAAGCACCAAAAAGAAATCAAGATAAACAAACCTGCCAAAAGATCCGCCCGCGAAGAGATATTCGCCACTGGATCGACCACCACCGGATGCGCGGCAAATAGCGCAGCCGCGAAAACAGCCGCACCCGGGCTGAGAAACAAACCCAAAACGCCATAAATCAAAACAACATTCACCGTATGCAAAATTAAATTAGCGGCGTGATACCCGGCGGGATTTGCTCCCCAAAGACCCCGGTCGATAAAATAAGTCGCCGCCTGAACCGGACGGAACGCGATCAAACCTGTCCCAATATCTGCCTGATTATGCCGGGAAAAAACCGCGGGGTCGATCAGCGCGGCATCCCGGCAAAAAATACGAGAAAAATTCGACCCTGATGAATAAAACGGATTTTGCCCGAAAATAAGTTCGTCATCCCCCGCGAAATCATTTCCCGGAACCAGGCAAAATGTCAGCACAGTTAATAAAATTAAAAAACAAATCGGTTTCATCTGAGGTCTTTAATATTATCTCTCTGGCATTTTAAATGAGAAAGAACTCATTATTCTGGCATTATTTTAGGGACAACGGATTGATATCTTCCACCGCGAAAATCATGTATGCCGTGCCGGCCACGGAACAGGTTGTCGCCCCGTGCGGCGTGTTCCAACCGTGGCCCGTATCCGCGTTTTCCATAGTCGAATAAGGCAAACAGCCTTCCCCCTGACCGCGCGGCGAAGGGCTGGCAATGATCAATTGGTTCAGTTCATCCACATAATACCCGGCTTTCTCGGCGTAATAAGCCGCCTTGACACTATCGCCTCGGGATTGACAAAACCGGCTCAAAACCCGGAAAGAAACAATCATCTGCGCTGTCCATTCCGGAGACACCAAACCGCCGCGCGGCAGATTCGCGGTGCGGGAAAAATCATAGCCTTCGACCCAAACACGTTTACCGCTTGGCCGCACAAATTCCGTTTTGACCCGGCAGTTTTCATCCGCGAAACGCATAATCGCCTCCGGGTCCATGCCGATTTCGACGAGCTTATCCGGGCCCAACGCGGCCACAGACCAGGCAAACGTGTCGGTGGCCACTGTCGCGTCGCCTAAACCCCGGCGCACCGGCGGCGCTGGATAAGCGGAACTTTGCGAAACCATAGCGAAATTTTTCAGCCAGGAAAGCGATTTGCGCTGCGCCGTCTTATATTTTTCCTCATCCGTAAGACGGCCCAGCATCCCAAAAAACGCATAAGCGTCGAGATTGTGCTCTGTAGAAAACCAAGAAAATTCCGGACCGCCTTTCAATCCGCCGTTAGGGTCTTTGTCCTGGATTCCTATCAACCAATCTGCGATGCGCCGCGCCAAATCCAAATAGCTCTTATCGCCGGTAGCCGCCGTGTATTGCGCGGCGGCGATGCCCAGCCAAACATTCGGTCCGCAATGCGTCGTGTACTCGCTGACCTGGCCGGAATCATAATAATATCCGTTGGGAAATCCGGAAAATTTTTCCGAGAGATTCTTTTTGAAAAAATTTAAAATCGCCGCTGCCGCCTCTCGGTCAGACGCGGCTAAAAAAACATTGACCGCCAAAGCCTGATCATAAATAAACGCCCAATCCTTGATCTGGCTGTCTTGGCCCTCAAAACTCATCACCAACCCAGTGACCGGACTCTGATGTTTCTTTAACCAAATTCGCATCTGGTCTACTACGGAACGCCGGATCCCTTGTTTTTGCCGCGTCAAAATAAGCAAGGCATCCCGGGCCCGTTCATATTGTTCAACCAAATTTTGATACAACCCTAAAGTATTTATCTTGAAAGGTTTAGAGACCGGCAGGTCAGCCGCGGCCTGACCGGTGGTCAGAGCCGGAAAAGCAGAGGGTGAAATAGTTAATGACGCGAGATGCGATTGTTTGACTAAAGTATGTCCCGCGGCTTTGTATCTTTGTAAAACCAACTGTTCTTCTTGCGCTTGCAGACGCGAAAAAAGCCGCGTTTTTTCCCGAAATAAATCCGCCACAACTGCGGCCTGCCGCTTCTCGCGCCTTTCGACAGCCTGTAATTCGCAAATAATGTTTTTATTGACATCGCGTAAAAGTTCGCGATTGTGCCAGACAATGGCAAAATTTAATAAAAGCATCAAAAAGATCAGTCCTGCCAAGCGGCCGGCCAAAATCATCCAGCGGGCCTGACGGACCAGACGGTTGCGGTCAGCAGAACCAATGGCGCTAAACTCCACACCCAGACGATAAATCCGGTCTTCGCTTGCAGGGCCGCGGCGCGACCAAATAATTTTTCCTTTCGCGGAAATCGGGGGTTGGCTGAGCGGAATACGGAGGCGGAGTTCAATTTCACCGTCAAGCAAAGCGGCCATTGCAACGGGAATAAAGGCCGTCTCCAAACAAATGCCGTTTAGACTGATGTCGCGGGTATAACCTTGCAGCCAGGGCGCCGCGGATGCCGGCAGACTGTCTCCGGCTGCCGGGCGGAACTCGACGGGAAAAATACTTTTTAAGCGGATGTATCTTCGATGGTCCATTTTTTCAAATGACCAATGTCAAAACTCAAATAACAAAACTGACAAATCCGGCTTGTTATGCTGCGTTTTGAATAATCTCAAGATTAAAGGACAAAACATTAAATTTCGCAAAGAATTTTTGTCATTTTAATTTTGTCATTTGTCATTGTGTCTGATTCACCCGTTTGGCTAAACGCTGTAAAAACCGGCGAAACCGAGTGTCGCGGCGGAGATTTTCCAGATCCTGATCCTGAGACATAAAATCAAAATCATAATAACCGCGGCGCACCGCCTGTTTGATCGCGCGGTATGCCAGGTCCAATTGTTCCACCAAGGAATAACTGCAAGCCAAATTATAAAGAACCACCGGGTCATCGGCGCGCAAAGCCGCCAGACGCTCGTCGACCATAAGCCCTTTGCGATAATGACCGTTTTTCGTGTAAAGATCTCCCAGCACCACCAACACTTCGAAAAAATTCGGGGCGTGAACCAAAATCCCCTCATAAAAACTGATTTCAAATTCGGAATTTTTATTTTTCATGATGTGCTATTCCCTAAATATTTTTTAATCCGGTTCACCGCTTCTTTCAAGTCCTCATAAGCGGCCGCGTACGAAATACGGACATGGCCTTCACCCGACGGACCAAACGCTGTCCCAGGCACTAAAGCCACTTTCTGTTGTTTAAGCAAATTTTGCGCGAAGTCCATGGAAGTCTGCCCGGTCGACCGGATCGATGGAAAAACATAAAACGCCCCCTCCGGGACATGACAGGTCAACCCCAGATCATTCAACGCGCCGACCATGAAATTGCGCCGGCGTTTGTATTCCCGCTTCATTTCATCGACACTGCGCCGGCCGTTTTTCAATGCCTCGATGGCGCCCATCTGCCCGTCAATCGACGCGCAGAGCATCGTATATTGATGAATCTTCGTCATCGCGCCTACCACTTTCGCTGGACCAGCCACCCAACCGATGCGCAGGCCGGTCATCGCGTAGGCCTTGGAAAAACCATTCAAATAAACCGTGCGGTCTTTCATCCCTTTGAGCGTCGCGAACGGTGTATGGTCAAAGTCATAGGTCAGCTCATCATACACTTCATCCGTCACCATCACCAAATTGTGTTTCAAGACAATCCTGGCCAAAGCGTTCAATTCGGCCTTGGTATAAGACATCCCCGTCGGATTAGCGGGATAATTAAGCAAAAACGCTTTGACCTTGCCTGGCGCGTCCATGCAAGCGCGGTCTACCTGTGCCGCGGTCAATTTGTATTTTTGATCCGCGGTGGTTGGCAAACGGATAGACACGCCGCCCGCCATTTCCACCACCGGGCTATAGGAAACATACGACGGCTCGGGGATCAGCACCTGATCGCCCCGATTCAGCAAAGCCCGGAACGCCAAATCCAAAGCCTCACTCACGCCAACCGTAATCAGCATTTCTTCTTCCGGATCATACGCCAAAGCGTAGCGTTGCTGCAAAAAATGCGCAATCTGACGCCGCAGTTCAATCATCCCTTTATTCGAGGTGTAGGACGTATATCCCTGCTCCAAAGAATAAATCACTTTTTCCCGAATGGGCCACGGGGTCACAAAATCGGGTTCGCCCACGCCCAAAGAAATGACGTCCTTCATGCCGAGCACCAGATCAAAAAACACCCGGATACCCGACGGCGCCATGTCTTCCACGATCTTTGATATTTTGATATCCATTGCGTAAACCTTTTTAGACACAAGACATATGACACAAGTATTTTAATTTGTTATCCAGCCTTTTAACATAAGGTCAGCCAGATTTGATAAAATTTTAAAGAGACCTTACCAACATGACTTGTGTCCTGTGTCTTTAATAAGATATATTCAACCGCTTGCTCTTCGGTTTTTGCTTAAGTATAACCCCGTCTTCCTTATATTTTTTTAACAAAAAATGGGTGGTTGTGCGCCGCACGTTTTCCATCGGCGCCAGTTTTGACGAGACAAAACTCGATACGGTATGCAGATTATCCCCCTCGACAACCAAAAGCAAATCATACGATCCGGACAACAAATAACAACTGGTCACTTCCGGAAAACTATAAAGCCGCTCGGCGATCGCGTCGAACCCCACGTTTTTTTGCGGCACAATGCTCACTTCGATCAAGGCGCGGACAAAAGTTCCCGCGTCGCGCACCAATTCCTGATTGATCAGGGTCTTATATTTGACGATCGCGCCGGTCTGCTCATAATGCTTGATCGCCTTTTTGACATCCTCAGCTTTTTTTCCGGTCAAACGGCTGATTTCTTCCGCGCTCAGCCGAGCGTCATTGGCCAATATTTCCAGAATCTCGTCCATAAATCATCTCCTGTTTGGAACCGTATTGTACATGATTATTGCCGCGATGTACAGATGGAAATAGACGGCGCATCGCCTTTTTCTGCCGGCGGTCCACCGTCTAACGCTTGAGTAGTAAATTGATTTCTTGTTGCAAATTTTCGATCCGGCCGCGCAACTGCTGATTTTCCTGATCAAGCTGAATCATCTGTCCCATCGCGCCGCGTTGGTCTTGATGTTGGGCCATAGCTTGCTGCAGGCTGTCGTCAATAGTTTTGATTTCACCACGCAATTGCTCCACATCGCGGGTCAGTTTCGCGTTTCTTTCTTCCTTGCCCGCCAGAGCTCCCGTCCACGATTTATCCGCCAAAACTTTTTTCTCCTCCAAAAGCGCGATTTCTTTTTCTAAAAGGGCCTTGTCACTGTGGAAAATATTCGCCTGGGCCGCGGCAATCTTTTTCTCCCTTTGGAGCGCTCTTAATTTCTCTTCGGCTAACGGGCCTTCGGTAGCTATCAACTTTTCGCGTTCTTCCCACTCCGCGGCCGCGGCGCGGTTTTTCGCGATAATCTTTTCTATTTTACGGCGGCTGGCCTCATGTTCCGCCTTGCTCTTCTCATAATGCACCGACTTGACCTTCAATTCCATATCCAATTCTTTAATTTGATATTCCAATTCTTCCGCCTTCAACTGCCGGATCCGGGCCGTAGGATCGCCTCCGGCTACCTTATGATTGAGAAGAGAATTTTGAATTTTTTTTGTCTGCAATTCGGCTGTGGCTTTTTCCAGCTCTTTTTTCAATTCCTGCAGGGATGACTTTTGGTTGACGTGTTTTTCCGCAGTTTCCTTTTTCTGGGAATCCATAGCCTGCATTTCTTGCTGATACTGCTCTATTTTTTGCTTTAACTCAACATATTGTTGGTTCAAATCCGTATATTCCGCCTTCAATTGACTGTTTTCAGCCAGCAAACCAGCGGCTTGCGCCCGGATCGCGCTTAACGCATAGGGATCTGCTTCTTGAGCGGCAACCGGCTGAGGCAAAAACAAAAAAATGGCTGTCAAAAACAGCCAATTCAAAAAACTCCACCTAAAATTTATTCTTAAATCATTCATAACAATCGCATTATAGTAACTAGATCCCAGTCGCGCAAATAGAAATTTTAAAAATCAAAAAAAATTAAAATATGGCCGGTTAGGTTGCTTTTTATAGTCAAATAATATATACTTAAATTGTTCCTCTCCTATCCAGACTGCTTTTTCGCGCAATATCTTCCCCAAACGGATGCGGGAATGTTTTATAACTTAGTTTCCCTAATAAAAATATGCGATACGCCAAATCCAAAGCGCAGACTGTTGTCGAATATATGCTGGTACTAACCAGTGTCGTGGCAGTAACGCTGATTGGGCTCAAGTCTTTTTTACCCAAAACCAAAGCCAAGGCCGGGAT
>JADFXQ010000042.1 GCA_015233495.1 Candidatus Omnitrophota bacterium
GATTAAAATACACGTTATACAATTTTACGCTGAGCCGCAAAGGCGACGGCCCCGAAGAGTTTTTCAAGGGATATCGGGGATATTTTGTGTCAGACGCGTATGCCGGGTATAACGGATTGTTCAAGCCCGTTGCGGGGCAACCGTCGCTCATTATGAACTCAGCCTGTTGGACGCACGCCCGACGGTATTTTGTGGAAGCGCAAAACACCGCGCCGCGGACGGCCACAGAAATCTTGACGATGATTGCGTTGCTTTACCGTATTGAGGCGCATATAAAGCACGACCCACCGGAAAAGAAATTTGTTGCCCGGCAAAAAGATTCGGCGCCGATCTTGGCGAAGATCAAGCCCTGGCTGGAAGGAAACTTAGCCGCGCATCTGCCGCAGTCGCCGATGCGTCAGGCTATCGCGTATTCGTTGGGAATATGGAAAGAGCTGAACACGTATCTTCTTGATGGCCGCATTCCGATCGACAATAACCTTGCCGAGAATGCTATCCGGCCGATCGCGTTGGGCCGTAAGAACTGGTTGTTCGTCGGCAGTGAGGCCGGCGGCCATACCGCGGCAGTGCTCATGACCTTCTGCGCCACGTGCCGCAAAAACAAGATCGATACATGGAAATATTTGAAAGACGTTCTTCAGCGAATTCAGGCTCATCCAGCCTCACGATTGCATGAGCTTTTGCCGGACCAATGGCAAGCCGCACACCTATAAAAAATTTTAGGTCTATTTTTTTTAAAAAAATTGTTGGATTTTCGCGGCGGGAGGAGTGGATTCGCCGGACGGATACATAATTTATCGAGCGAGGTACGAGAATTTTCCGGTCTGCCGGAAAAATATGGTCGGGTCGATGATAATGGCGTTTTTATTTAAGGGCGGAAGCGGAGCGTTTTCCGGCGAGCTGGTGATTTGCAGGGTATAGGCTTTTAACCCAGTTTGGCTTCCGGTAAACAGATATTGAAATGTCCCGGTGTTAAGATCCGCGAGGATTTGTTTGATCCGGTATTGCGGGTCATTGATTTCGATAAGAATTCCGGAGACTAAACCGGGAAGATTATGCTGCCAGGTGGTGGTCATCATGCCGAATTCGTCCCAGCGGTGAATCGATCCGTCGATATCCGGGCGGATGAAATGAATCTGTTGGCCATAAGCGGTTAAATCAGCGGCGTGCAGTTTATTTTTAACGAAAAGATATTCTTCCCGGCTGAGTTGGACGCGGTATCGGTTGATGTTCTGGTTGGTCTGAACTACGCCCATCAGAAGGATCGCCGCGGCGATGAGCATGCAGAGCCGGATTTTATATTTTTCTGACAGGAGCGCGACCCATTGTTGCGCGGCCCAGAATACGGCGAACAAAAAAAGGGTCGTGAGTCCGGCGCTGCAACGGTAAAACGCGACCTGTCCGGTCATGACTAAGTTCGGAAGATAACTTAAAAGAACACTGGCCGCAAAAATTCCCGCCCAGAAAAACATCCTGGGCGCGTTGCCCGGATTTGCCGGACGGTTGCCCCACAACCGGATTAAAGCGATTATTACGGCGCTGACCAGCAATAGTTTCATGACGATCGCGGCAAATTCGCTGGGAAAAATATTCCAAAAATTTAACGCGTCGCGCACCGGTTCCCGGAAAAACCAATCCAATTGGCGGAAATAATCTTTTCGCGTTTCAAAAGCGTTATAACCTTCCTCGACGTATTGGATCCCGTATTTTTTCACGGCTTGCAGGGCACAGCCATAAAGGCCCAAAGCGCCAAACCCAACGCCAAAATAGTCGATAGTTTTGCGTTTCAACTCGGTCCAAGACCCGTTTAAGCTCAGTAAATACAAAACACCCATTGCCCAATAAAACATAGCCGCGGCTTGATGCGTGGCAATCGCGCCAAAAAATATGAGGATGCTGATTGGGGTCCATTTGTTGCGCAGACGGTCTTTGAGGACGGCGGCCGCCGGGATTTTGCTAACGGCCCAAATCGCGAATACGGCCAAGACAACGCCGAATTCGTCGAAGGTCATGCCGCCGTCCATGATAAAGGTTTCGGTTAATAGCTGGATTTGCGTTTTGAGGAAGGTGATTTCTTCGGCCGGGGTGGAAAATGTCATTTCCGTCGAGGTCATACTTAAAATAATACCACTCTCCGACGGAAAATCAAGCTTTTTCTTCGACTATTTTCAATTTTTCTCGTCGATATCGCGGCTGGCGCGACACAACCTCGGCTTTGATTCCCTCCAGCAAATGCACTAACTCTGTCCGGTCAATCGCCGCGCTGTCACCCGCAGGCAACTCGAACCGCCCAGCCTCCAAGCGCTTATACCACAGCGCGTAGCCGTCAAAATCCCAGTACAACACCTTAACCTTGCGCCGGTCCGCGCTTAAAAATATGAACCAACTGCCGCCCAACGGATCTTCCCCAAGCTCTTCCACGACCATCCGCGCCAAACGGTCAAAACTGCGCCGCAGGTCGCAAGTCCCTCGGTATAAAAATATTCCGCCCCGACCCGCGGCCATCATAATGATCGAACGCCCGCCAGAACGCGTTCCCATAACTCAATATCCGGGCTGTCGATCTGCACATAATAACCGCCGGGTGTGGTGATTCTTAAACTGGAAAAATGCTTTGCCTGCGGACGAGGCAACGGCTCATTTTCGGCGGAATCGAACCGCATAAAACCCGCGGGGCCGGAAAGATCTTTCGTGACGACAGGCAACGATTTTAAATCATGAGAAAAATTAAATCGTTTACGCCGATCGTAAAAATTTCTCAGGCACAACCCCCGTTCCCGGCAGAAGACCGGGATACTTTGGCCACTTTCCTGCTGATCCTTAATTGCCCGACGCCATTTTAATTCGGTTTTTGCATGAGTCATTGCCTATCTCCATCTTATGGTTGACGATGGAGATATATTACGCTATTTTATAATTCGCGCCAGATGGATCGGCCGGACGGATACTTAAAGGGTACAACATCATAAGAGAGCTTTTAACTAAAAAACACAAAGGCGTTATTTATATAGAAGAAATTGATCAAGATTTACCGTTGGTTACCGGTGAAAAGATCATGCTTGAGGAGGTTTTGGCAAATTTTTGCCAAAATGCCTATCAGGCTGTTCAGGATGTGCCCGGAGAGAAAAAAGTATTATTAAGAATACAGCGGTCGAATGGGGGATTTGTAAGGATAGAATTTATTGATAATGGATGTGGGATCGCGGAACAGACTAAGGTCAAAATGTTTGAGGTTCCTACGACTACGAAGGGATCAGCCGTGGGCACTGGAATTGGGGTTTATAGGGTGCGGCAGATTTGTGAAATTATTAACGCGAAATGGGGTGTGGATTCTGATGGCAAAGGCAAAGGGGCCCGGGTATGGGTCGATTTATTAGTCGCGTGACCAGGAGCTATATGACTCAAGAAAAAACGGCGTTAATTATTGAAGATGAAAAAGAAATTCGAGATATTTATGTTGATTATTGTGAATTTTTTAATATTTTCAAAGAAATTTATGTGGCGGGAACAGTTGAGGAAGCGCGGCAAATTATCCAAGTGAAAACGCCGGATATTATTTATCTGGATTTGGGTTTGGGTGGCGGTGGATTGGATGGGAAGGACATCCTTTTACCAGAGATGCGTACAATTTTACCTAACGGCAAAATAATTGTTTTATCTGCTTATAATGAATATAAAAATGAATGTATTGAAAAAGGAGCAGATGTTTTTATTGAGAAGCCCATTAGTGTTAAAGAATTTCGTGCGGCTGCTGAAGATAACCAAATATGTTAATTTATTGGGACGGAAGGATAGATTAAAAAAACTACTTGAATTTGAGAAATACGAAGTGTGGGTTGTTGAAATATTAATTAAATATAGTGACGAGAGCTTTCTTTATGAATTGATGAGGAGGCAAAATGCCGACAATACGAGATCAGTATCACGATGTGGGAAATAAACTTAACAATATCCGGGTGACTGTGTCTTTTTTAAAAGATATTGTTGAATCGAAAAAATGGTTAGAAACGGAAGTGCAGTTTAAAAATAAGCTTATGGTGAATTTTGACGTTGTTGAAAGAGCGGTAATGGAGGCAAATCGCCAGATATTGGAAATAAAAAATATTCATTACCGTGGTACGAATCCGGACCAAAATATAAATGATGTTGTGCTGCAAATGATTTCTGAAAACAATAAAATGAGAATTTTGATTGTGGATGATGAGGAAAATATATGTACAATATTAAAACAAAATTTTGAGCGTAATGGATTCGAAACTGACTGTGTTTCATCCGGTGAGGATGCGATTGAGAAAATTAAATCTTCGTCGCCTCCGTCGATTATTTTATTGGATTTGTGCTTAAAAAGCGATGTGAATGGTTTGGAAGTTCTAAAATTTATTCAAAGCAATCAGCGAGATATCTCGTGCATTATTTTTACTGTGGAAGATGACCCGCGGGTGGGGCGTGAATTATTAGCCTGTGGCGCGAGTCATGTTTTAATTAAGCCCGTTGCAGTCAATCAAATCAACGCGATCGTTAACAGCATCATTTCTAAATTTTACTATGGCCAACAGCACAAAATTTGATATCGTTCTTTGGGAAAATATTGCTGCCAAGAAAATTCAGGTTCCCGATGAAGTCTGGGCTTATTGGGACAATCATTTCACGCAGATATTCGAAAAATTGGAAGTTAAAATAAACAGTTATTCGCAAAAAGAAATTCCGATTTCCGAGGGTTTTTGGATAGTCGATCAGGTGATTATTTTGGCTGGTGCCTTGAGGCGGGTTGTGGCCTCGCTTGATGACGGTTCCTACTTGGACAAGGCCCAGGATGAGGAAAGAATTATTTTGGAAACCAATGTGAAAAAATTAATGAATCATCATTTGGGCAATGATTTGTTGAAAATTTCCGGTACGGTTGAAAATTGTATCACTGGCCCGGGAGCTGGTCCAGTGCCGGCGGATTTGATTAAGACATTATTATCCGCAACCGGACAAATCAAAGATTTTCTTTTTAAATTGAAAAGTCAGACGCGAGGTTGATCGATGATAAACATATTGATTATCGATGATGAAAAAGATTGCTGCCGAATGGTTAAGGAATATTTGGAAGGATTAGGCTGTCATGTTGACGCGGTTTATAGCGGAGAACAAGGGTTAGCTTATGTTTCTTTGAAGATGCCGGACATTGTCATTTTAGATAATAAAATGGGGGGTATGTCCGGTGTGGATGTTTTAAGAAGGCTAAAGGAAATCAAAAAAGAATTGGTTGTGATTATGGTCACAGTTGATATAGCATCGCAAAAGATTGCCAGAGAATACGCGGTGGATGGATATATTCAAAAGCCATTTGATGTATATGCCCTCCGCGACATGATCTTGTCAAAAATCGGAACCATTATCGAGCGAAAGAAGGGGACATGAACCATCCGGTGATCTTGATCGTCGATGATGAAAAAGAAACCTGCCAAATGTTGGCGGAATATATTCAAACCAGATTGGCGGGCGAGGTGGTCATAAAAAGCAATGGGGATGCGGCGATCGATTTTTTAAACCGGAGTCCGGTGGATGTCCTGTTTCAAGATTTGCATATGCCGGGCTTAGGCGGATTCGCGGTGATTGCAAAAGCCCAAGACCGGAACAAAGATTTGGGAATTTTCGTTATCACCAATTGGGAAGACCCGCAGTTCGCGAAGCAGATCGAAGCGTGCGGCGGCGTGTATATTCCCAAGCCTTTGTCTTTAAAAGTGGTTTTTATGCTTTTAGAGAAACACCTTAAGACGCGGGGGATGCTAAAGCGGCTGCCGGCAGGTTAGGCAGGTTTGGGATAATGCACCACCAGGAGTTTAGCCGTCTGTTTTGGGGAATTATTTTCAAAATGGTGCAAGAGCGTGCAATCAAAGCCGTAACTTTCTTCGCTTTTTAAAATTTTCCGTTCCACCTGTATTCCGCCTTCCAGAACCAATTCCACCGTGCCTTTGATCACATAAATCCATTTTAAATTTATCGCGTGGTTTTTCGGGTCCTGTTCCTGGGAGGTGCGGCCGCCGGGCTTAATCACAATTCTGGTTGGGAGAAAGGGGATTTTGTCGTTCAATTTTTCCAGATAAGCTTTGTTATTATAATGATAAATGCCTAAAGTTTTATTTTGGGCGCTCAATTCTTCTTCAGTTTCCGCGCGCAGATCAGATATGCTCATCCCCAAAACAGCGCCGAGCTGGAAAAGCAGCATTTCTTTAAACGGGGTTTCTCCCTGCAAGGCACGGACGAGATTGCGATAAGGAATCGCGTTGGCATCGAACAAATTGATCAATTCGCGATGCAGGGTCGCGATTTTTTTGTATCCTTTTTGCTCTAACAGCGCCATAATTTTTTTTCGTAGTTTCATAATTATCCCTTCGTTCGTTCTTCTCTAATTATATATCAAAATAATCCAAAAGCAACAAAAAATATCGATATTCATAAAAAAGTTTTAAAAATGTCATTTTTTCAAATATTTGAAAATAAATAATTTATAGAAAAATAATTACAAAAATTGACATTTTTTGATAAATAAATTTGACAAATGTCAATTTATGTTTTATCTTTTCAGTGTCAAAAGAACCCAAAAATCGAATTATTTGTCTTTCGGGTTGAAAAATGCTTCATTTTCCAATTTAAAAGTAACAAAGAAAGGAACAGAAAATATGATTCATAAAATCGGTTTATTGTATTTTACCAAATGTCTGCTAAAAGCCGGATTTTTTTCTTTATTGATTAGTCCGGCAAACGTACAAACTGATTTTTCCGATACCGATGTCCCGGGCGACTGCTTTTCAGTCGGGCCTTGGGACCCGGGCAATCATTAAAGGAGGAGCATAACCATGGACGTATTATTGATTTGGAACAATGGCCAAAAAACGGATATGAAAGTCTTGGTGCGAATGCATACGCGATATCTCCAGAATCAAATCCCGCGGTTGATCGCGGCAGGACGCGAAGCCGAGGCGTTTCGATTGTTGGTCAAGAAGGCGGAGGTGAGATCTTTTATTCCTCCGGGGCAAAAATTTTCGGTGCGTCCGCGTTTTACTTTGGTTGAAGATTTTCTGGCGGAAAAATAAGAGAAAAAACGGCATTTGCCGGTTTATTTCCCGTCCGGCGTTGGCGGCTGGGGCATGACAGCCATAACGGCTTGACGCAGTTTTTCGAGTTGAGGCGACACCTTAGCTGGCTCGAGTTCTAGGGCGGACATCCAGGCAAAAGCGTCATGCTCCCGGCTGATTTGGACTTCGCCGGAAACCAAGGTGACGAGCATAAATAGATAGGCGATCCGATAGTCTTCCCGTTCCCATTCGCCGCAGCCGAAGACTTTTTCCAAGGACACCGTCAGTCCGGTTTCTTCCTGAAATTCTCGGACTAACGCGTCCGCAAAATTTTCGCCGGGGTCAACTTTTCCCCCGGGAAATTCCCAAAAAAGCGGTTGATTTTTACTCGCCGCGGCGCGTTGCAAGAGGAGAACCCGGTTTTGCGCGTCATATAAAATCCCGCGCACCGCCATATAAAAGGGTTTATTCATGATTTTTAAACGGCCGATTTTTATTTTTATTCTGGTAGTTAAGTAAAATATTTTAGCATAAAATATAAAATATGCTTCCTAAAAATCAAAAAGAAGTTTGGCAAAATAACCGGGTATTTTTCCCCGCGATTTTTTTGGCGGCGCTGATCTTGCTGGCCGCGTACGTTCGCTCCTTCAACGCGGCTTTTCATTATGACGACAATGCTTTTATAGTCGATAATCCGCACATTAAAAATTTGCGCGATATTTTATCGGCGGACAAAGTTTTGCCGGGCGGCGGCCGGTTTTTGGGCTTTGGCAGTTTTGCCTTGAATTATTATTTTCATCAAACGCGGGTTTTTGGTTATCATTTAGTCAATTTTTTGCTCCACGCCGCAAATGCCGTTTTGGCGGGATGTTTGGCGTATATGCTGGTGAAATTATGGGAGCGGCGGCCGAGCGATCCGACGAGAAGTTTGGCCGCGCCGACCGCTTTTTTTACCGCGGTTTTGTTCGCTTTGCATCCGGCGCAGACCGCGGCAGTGACCTATATTTCGCAAAGGTTCACGTCTTTGGCCTCGTTTTTTTATTTAGCGTCTTTGGGTTGTTATCTGCGGGGCCGGTTTTTCCGGCCCGGCCGCAAACGACTTTGGCTGACCGGGGCATTGGCGCTGGCCGGCGCGGGGATCGGCGCTAAAGAAATGACAGTGACTTTGCCTTTAGCCATCGGGCTGGTCGAAATTCTGCATTCCCGTCCGGAGCCGGGCACTGCCCGACCCCGGCGGGCAAATAAAAGTCTTTTGCCGCTTGGCTTATTAGCGGCCGCGGTGGTTTGGGTTTTATTGGCAACGGTTTTCAAAGGATATTTTACTGCGGTCTATCAGTCGGGTTCGCACGACGGCGAGCGGATCACCTTTGGGCCATACGTGTTGACGCAGTTGCGGGTCTGGGTGGTGTATTTACGGAATTTCTTTTTTCCGTTTTGGCTTAATGTGGATTATGATTTTCCTTTGTCCCGTTCGGTTTTCGACCCGGCGGTCTGGAGTTCGGCTCTGCTTTTAGCCGGGCTGGCCGCTGTTGCCCTGGTTTGGTCCCGCGATAAAAAAATCTTGGCGTTTTCGCTGTTATGGTTTTTCTTTGTCTTGTCCTGCGAAATGATCCCGCGGAAATTCTTGATTTTTGACCACAAATTATATCTCCCGTCCGTCGGGCTGTGTCTGGGCTTGGCGTATGCCGTTCTGCTCTATCTGCCGGGGAAGCGGGCGGTTATATTGTTGTCGGCAATCGTTTGCCTTTGGGCTGGGCTGACGTTTCAACGCAACTTGGTTTGGCAAGATGAGATTACGTTGTGGTCGGACGCTTTGGCCAAATCACCGGGAAAATACGATCCGCATTTGAATTTAGGGATCGCTTATTTGCAAAAAGGCGATTATGACCGCGCCAAAATTTTGTTGGATCAGGCCGCGCGGATTTTGCCGGACGGCTATGGGGCTTATAATAATCGGGGGGTTTTGTATTTTCGGATAAAAAGGTATCCCGAGGCATTAGCGGATTTTAATCGGGCGCTCCGGCTCAATCCGCATTATGCCAAAGCGTTTAATAACCGCGGCGCTTTATTCGCGGAAATGAAAGAATATGATAAAGCAGCCGCGGATTTTAGCCAAGCTTTGGCGCTGGCCCCGGGAGCGGTGCAAGTGTACCAGTCGCGGCAAAAAATTTTTCAACCGGCTGGCCGGGATGATTTGATTCTGCAGGATCTCGACCGGATATTGGCAGTCGATCCTTTTAACGCGTCCGCCTTGGCCAACCGGGGAATGATTTACGCAAAATTGGGCCAAGCGCGTCAAGCCATGGCGGATTTCAGTCAGGCAATAAAAATCAATCCTAAGTTGGGCGAGGTTTACATCAACCGGGGCGCGCTTTATCGCAAAGAGGGAGACCTGAGCGCCGCTTTGGCGGATTTTAATAAAGCGGTTGAAGTATTGCCCTGGCGGTCGGAATCGTATATGAACCGGGGCGGTATTTTCGCGGATCAGCAATCGTACGCTGCGGCTTTGCGGGATTATGGCACGGCTTTGCTGTTAGACAGCCGGGATGGAAAAATATATTACAACCGGGCTTTAGTTTACCGTCTGCTGGGCCGGTATCAGGAAAGTATCGCGGACCTAACCCAGGCCTTGGAAATTGAACCGGGCAATTGGGGAGTTTTATCTCTACGCGCCACGATTTATGGTAAAATACAACAATGGAAATTGGCCATTGCGGATTTGGATCAGGTGATCCGGCAGGACCCGGCCAACGCCAAAGCATTTTTGAAACGTTCGCTGTGTTATCAGGCTTTAGGCCAAAAAGACCAAGCCAGGGTCGACGCTATAATGGCGCGGCATTTGGGCTTGAATGTGGAACCGGAATATTTGGAGCAACTGCATTAGCAAAGTCCATCATTGACAATTTACGGAGGGATTGGTAATCTTGAAAAGATTTGGTCGGGATGTTTATATTTGGTGTGCGGCGGTTGGGTTGACTTGCGGCTGCGCGGCGGCCGGCCGGCAAAGGCCTTTGGTTCGGGAACCCAAGACTGACGCGCAGACTATGGCCGCGGTGGCGGAATCCGTGGCGGGTAAACCGCTATCCGAAAAAGAAATTCAACGGATTGCCAATGATTTGCGGCAAAATTCCGACGCGCGTTCCGCGGTGGGAATGATTACGAACACCATGCAGGGCGAGGGAATCAAAGCGAAATATTCCCCGGTGACGGGGAAACGCTACGCGCCGCATTTGGATATTGATCCGGAAACGGGAGTTAAATTGTTGCCGGTGGAATAATTTTTTTGAATAAGGACTATTTATGAAGTGTGATATGTGCACCAAAAAAGCCACGGTCCACTTGACCGAGATTATCGATGGCAAAGTTATTGAAATGCATCTTTGCCAGGAATGCGCCCAAAAAAAAAGTTCGCAGATGCAGAAGGAATTCGGGTTAGCGGATCTTTTAGCCGGGCTGACCGAATTTCAATCCAGCGTGCAAACGGAACCCAAACAGGAAATCAAATGCCCGCATTGTCAAACGCGTTTTGAAGAATTCAAAGAGATCGGGCGTTTGGGGTGCAGTGAATGTTATGGGGCGTTTAAAGAGCAGTTGGATCCGCTTTTAAAACGCATCCATGGATCGAATCGGCATCAAGGGAAAAAACCGATTGGCTTGGCTGTGGCAGTTAAAGAAACCGCCATTAAGCCGCAAGAGGCTTTGAATGATTTGAAAGAGAAATTGCAAGGCGCGGTCCGGACGGAAAATTTCGAACAGGCCGCATTGTTAAGGGACAAAATCCGTGAATTGGAAGAACATATTTAATGTCCTGTCCTGGCCGTTTGCCGCGTTCGTGCGTCTTTACCAGATGGTGATCAAGCCGTGGCTTCCGCCGCTTTGCCGGCACACACCGTCCTGTTCCGCTTATGCCGCCGCAGCCATTAAAATTCACGGCGTCGTCGGCGTCTGGCTGAGCGTCAAACGGCTGCTGCGTTGTCATCCCTGGGGAACGTTCGGATATGATCCCGTGCCAGAGGATCGGCGATGAATTCCTTTTTCCGCGGCTTTGTTTGCCTTTGTTTGTTTTGCGCGGTTTGCGGCGCGTTTTTATTTATCGGACCGCGGTTCTTTCCCGAATGGGCATATATCCCTTTTAAAATCAATCCGGTAGCCTTGGCTCGGGGGCCGCTGCGTTTGCACTGGTATGGCCTGATGTACGCGGTCGCTTTTTTGCTCGTGTATGGCTTAGTCCGCTATCGGCTGAATCGGGAAAAATGGGAAATTGTTCCTAATCAGATCGACGATTTTTTTACCTGGGGCATGGCCGGAGTGTTAGCCGGAGGCCGGCTGGGGTATGTGCTTTTTTATAATCTGTCCTATTTTTTAAAGCATCCCTGGGAAGCGTTTATTCCTCTGCAGGCGGACGGACACGGGTGGTATTTTGGGCTTTACGGTATGTCTTATCACGGGGGGCTTATCGGCGTTGCGGCGGCGTTTTATTTATTCAGCCGCAAATACAAACTCAATGTCTGGTCAATGGCGGATTTATTCGTTCCGGTGATTCCGTTGGGATACGCTTTCGGACGTATCGGTAATTTTATCAACGGTGAATTATACGGCCGGGTCACGTCCGCGCCTTGGGCCATGATTTTTCCAATGGATCCTTTGCGGCAGCCGCGGCATCCGTCGCAATTGTACGAAGCCGCCTTCGAAGGTTTTTTTCTGTTCATAACGCTTTGGACTCTGCGGCAAATTCCGCAATTGCGCGGCAAATTTTTCGGCTTATATCTTTTGGGTTACGGCTTAGTCCGTTTTGTCCTTGAATATTTCCGGGAACCGGACGTCCAAATCGGTTATCTGCTCGCCGGCCTCACCCTGGGCCAAATCCTCTGCCTGATCATGATCGTTGCCGGAGCGGGGTTCGCATTCCGTCGTCAAATTTATGTTTGATATTTTTTCGCGGCTGACCGGCGTATTTTTCCTTTTTAAGTATTGTCACTTCTCCCGCCGCGGGTTATCATAAAGTATGCTTAAATATTTCGTCATTGACACCAATGTCCTGATTCACAATCCGCAGTCGCTTTATTCGTTTGCCGACAATGTTGTAGTTATCCCGATCACGGTTATTGAAGAGCTGGACCGGTTTAAAAGTAGCGCGGACAAAAAAGGGATGCACGCCCGGCAGGTGCTGCGCGAGATTGACCGGTTGATCACCCGCGGCGCTTTAAAACGCGGGGCCACGATGAACAATGGCGGAACGCTGGTGATTTTTCTCGAAACGGAGCGGATCGAACTGCCTTTGTTGGACGACAGCCTCAATGATAACCGCATCATCGGAGTCGCCTGGAAACTGCAGCTCGAAGGGAAAAAGGTCATTTTTGTATCCAAGGACGTCAATGCCCGCATCAAAGCCGAGGCCTTGGGGATAGACGCCCGCGATTATGAAAATCAAAAAGTCGAATATGTGAATTTATATCGCGGCTGGAAAACGGTCGCGGTTGCCTCCGACGATATCAAGGTTTTGCGGGAAGGGGGCAAGATTTATCCGCAATTGGACGAGGTGATGCCCAATGAATACGCTTATGTGCGGTCGTTGTCCGAACCTTCTTTGGATGCCATCGCGAAGATCGACGCGGATGCCGGGACATTGCTGCCGATCAATCATAAGTGCCGGTCCATGGGGATCACGCCTTTGAACGTCGAACAGCGTTTCGCTTTCGACCTTTTGCTCAACGATCAGATAAAATTGGTGACGCTCGTCGGGCAGGCCGGCAGCGGCAAAACCTTGATGGCGATTGCCTGCGCTTTATCGAAAATTTTGATGCCGAATCCAGGGTATGAAAAATTGTTGATTGTTCGTCCCATTGTCCCGCTGGGCAAAGACATTGGCTATCTTCCCGGGAGCAAGGAAAAGAAATTGAATTATTGGATGCAGCCGATTTACGACAATATGGATTTTATCTTAAAAAAGTCGTTGAGCGCGAAAAACGGGGATGTGACGGTGAGCGAATTAACCATGGAGTCTTTGACAAAATCTGATATGATTGAAATTGAGGCTTTGACGTATATTCGCGGCCGGAGTATCCCGAATCAATTTTTTATTGTCGATGAGGCGCAGAACTTGACGCCGCATGAAATCAAAACCATCATTTCGCGCGCCGGAGAGGGCACCAAAATCGTCTTGACCGGCGATCCGGATCAGATCGACAACCCTTATCTCGACGCGAATTCCAATGGGTTGTCCTACACCGTGGAACGGATGAAGCACCACAAATTATTCGGGCATATTTTGCTATCGAAAAGCGAACGCTCAGAATTGGCGTCGCTGGCAGTGGATTATTTATAGGAGGGGGATGATGAAAAACAGAATTTTCGGGGCGTTTTTTTTCCTATTGGTTTTGTTCCAATTTCCATCTCTCAGCGCCGGGGAGACGGCAAAAAATTGGGATGAAGAAGAAGTGATGTATGGTTTCGTGGTATCCGCCAGCCAGACGAATATTGTCATGCGGGAATATGCATTGGACCAAGATAAAGAAGTGCAACAGTCCTATATCGTCACTCCGGAGACGATGACCGAGGGCGTCAATTCCATCCTGGACTTAAAACCCGGCGATGAAGTCGAGATTTTTTATACCCTGAAAGACGGAAACCGCTTGGCCTTAAACATTGCCAAAGACGAAATAGACGCTAAAATCGATCCTAATTCAACCGAAGAAGCCGAAGCTAACGCCCTGGAACCGGAAGCTTTGGCCCCGGCGAACACGGCCCAACCCTAATGAGACTGCCGCTCAACGCCTGGCGGCGGCGTGATTCCGCCGCGGACGCGGCTTAAGCAGATTTCGGACCCGCCTCGATATACCGGTTGTAATCCAAATCCATCTATGTTAAAATAAAATGTTTTTTCCACGATGAGTTCAACACACTATTCCTAAGGAGAATGTATGCGGGTAGCTTCTAAAATTTCATGGGCCATTTTTGCGGGGTTGACGCTCGGCGCTTTTTGGGTCGACGCTTCGTTCGCTCAGCAGAACGTGAAGCCATTGATCAATTATGTCGCGCAGACAAAACAGGAGAGCATGACGCTCTGGCAGATCCTCAAGGCGGGCGGCGGACTGATGTTTCTCTTGGCGGCTTTGTCGATCGTAGCCATGACGATTGTGATTTATGATTTCATCTGGCTGAAACCGTCCCGTTTATGCCCGAAAGAGTTCGGCGAAAAAATGATGACCACCTTGGAAGAAGGCGATTTGAAGGCGGCGTTGAAAATGTGCTCTACGGAAACCCATATCACCGCGAATATTGTCCGGGCGGGTTTGGAGAAACGGGCGAAGGGCCGTCTTTTGGCGAAAGAAGCGATTGAAAACCGAGCCCGTCGGGAGGTGGACAGCCTTTGGCAGAATATCAATTATCTTTCCGACATCGCGCAGGTCGCGCCCTTAGTCGGCTTGCTGGGAACGGTTTTAGGGATGATACAGGCGTTTAATGTAGTGGCGTTTCAGTCGGTTTTAGTGAAGCCGATTGTGTTGGCCGGAGGGATTTCCAAGGCCATGGTAACGACGGCGGGGGGATTGTTCGTCGCGATTCCGTCTTTGATTTTTTATTCGTTTTTCCGAACCAAGGTCCAGGAAATCACCAGCGAAGTTGAAAGTTATTGCAGTGATTTGGTCAAAATATTCGAGCGATAAATATCGCCGCGGGGCGCCTGCGGGACTCCGACTTGAAAGGTTGAGGAGAAAGCCATGTTAAAGTTAGCTCCCAATGAACAGATCCGCCAGAAACCCGTGATCCAGATGGTTCCGCTGGTGGACATTCTTTTTTTCACCTTGATTTTTTTCATGTGCGTGTCAATCTACGCCCAAATGGAAGCGGAATTGACAATCACGGTGCCGAAGGCGAAATATTCCAAAGAGGATTTGCGCAATCCCGGCGAGATCATCATTAACGTGAACAAAGACGGCCGCGTGGTCGTGAATCAGAAATCTTTGGCGGAAAATGAATTGGGCGGTATGCTTAAGAAAGTGTCCGCGCTTTTTCCCAATCAGGCCGTTATCATCCGCGCCGATGAACGGACCATGCATAAATACGTGGTCAATGTTTTGGACGCGTGCGCGTCTGCGAACATTTGGAATATCTCCTTCGCCACGATTAAAGAAAATCTAAAGAAATAACATCATGGTCCCGATCCGCAGAATGATCCTTTCGTTTGGAGCAGTTTTTTTTCTCTTTAACGCGGTTTTGCTTTCTGCCGATGAGGCGCAGCCGGTCATTCTCAAAGACGCGGAACAAGTTGATTTTGCCAATGGTTTGTTTGAGCGGTCGCTTTATTCCATGGCCGCCGCGGAATATCAAAAATTTATCCGCGC
>JADFXQ010000043.1 GCA_015233495.1 Candidatus Omnitrophota bacterium
CATCCAAAATAAGCTTCAAAATAAAGAGCAAGCCCAAATCGCTAAAATCTGGCGACGCATTAAAACGCTTTCTCCCCGAGAGCTCGAAGTATTCCGTTTAGTGTCTAAGGGCTTGTTGAGCAAACAGATCGCCGCCAAACGCGGGACTGCCTTGCAGACAATCAAAGTTCACCGCAGCCGGGTCATGCAAAAAATGCAAGCCAAAACACTTGTCGAGCTCGTCAGCTTCGCTCAGAAAGCCGGGCTGGTTTCCTCCGAGCGTTAAATAAATTTGCAGCCGCAGACCGTTACATACTTCGCTTTATTTATCCCCAAATTCCTTGTAGTACTTCAGTATCATTGATGCCTTTTCGTGTTCTTCTACAATAGAACTGTGAAATAAAATTAACGCGCGTCAAAGGAGATTTTATGACTGGGATATTGGGACTTTTAATTTTAATTCTCGACGTTATTGCTGTTGTGGATACATTGCGCAGTTCTATGAACACCGGGGAAAAGACGTTATGGGTTATTTTGATTCTGCTTTTGCCGGTGATTGGGATGGCGCTTTATTTTTTGATGGGAAAGAAGCCATAACCAACTCTGTAATCGGGTCAGGGACGCGGCGATGAAAAATATTCGCACAATTTTAATTATGACGGCGCTGGTGTTTACGGGTATCGTCATTTTCAAAAACCAAATTATGAAACCGATTGTTACTATGATCATTAGCCGTATGCTTGGCGCTCCGGCTCATATAGATCGTTTTGCGTTCGGTGTTTTTGATCCGTCGATCCAAATATCGGGGCTTAAGGTTTATAACCCGAAACGTTTTCCGCCGGGGTTATTGATGGATTGTTCAAAAATCAATGTCATTTATGACCGGCCGGCTTTGTTAAAGCAAATATTGCATTTCGTTTTTGTCAAGATCGAATTGAATGAAATAGGAATCACGAAGAATCAAAAAGGTTTACTGAACATAAATTCTTTAAAAACCTCGCAATCGACTTCGCCGTCTCAGGCTACAGCGCTGCGGATCGATCTTTTGACCCTCGGGATAGGCCGGATTGTTTATAAGGATTATTCCGAGAGCAAGGAACCCGTGGTGCGGGTTCATGCAGTTAATATTCATCAAAGCTACAAAAATATAACCAGCGCGCAGCAATTGGCTCTACTGATCATTGCCGAGCCGGTCAAAGCAGCGGGTATAAAAGGTTTGGAAATTTACGGAGTCGCGATGTTGGCGGGAGTTGCCGTGCTTCCGGTCGGTATCGCGGCTACGTATTTTGGCAACGACAGCGTGCGGCAAACATTTACGATGGATGGTGAACGGGCTTACGCGGCAAGTTTAATGGTTATGCAAAGCATGGGAAAACTGATCAATGCGGATAAGGCCAAAGGCGCAATTCAAGCGGTTATCCAAGGAGCCAAGGTTACGGCGCGGGTTGAGATGAAGGCGCATACGACAGAAATCCAAATCACCGCGCGGAAATATCAATTTCCGAATCCGGATATCGCCGGCGGAGTGTTATATCAAATCGCGGAGAAACTCAAATGATAAAAAAGTCGATGAAAAAAATAAGCGTTTTTTTGCTGTTCAGCTTAATGGTTATTGTGACGGGCTGTGCCGCAGATCGGCCGCATTATCAAGCGAGACGAAACAGCTATCCTTACGCGTCGGCAGCCCAACAGGCTCGGGAAAACCGGAAATTTAGGTGCGAGGGCGCGGTATTTAATAATCAAGCCAATACGGAAATCAGGGATAACAAGGCAGATGAAAAGGAGGAAGCCAAGAACGCAGACAGCAAAAAGAAAAAGGAAGAAGACCGGACCAAAGATGAAGGTCAGGTCAAAATAAATTTTTAATCTTGAAAGGAACGCGTCATATGAAATCGAATTATTTAAAACTAATGTTAGCGGTCACTACCGGATTCTTGTTGACCAGTGTTTCGGCGCGCGCCGCGGAGCCGATGGATACGCATAAAATTTCCGGTGAAATCACCTGGATTGACACCAAGCTCGGCAAGCTGCAACTGCAAAGGGATCAATCCCCAGTGACCGGGGCAATTACAGAATATCGCGTTACCGAGCATGAGACGCGCGTCAAAGCGCCCGTTGATAAAAAGTTTTTATCTATCAAAGATTTGCAACCGGGACAGCATGTCACCTTAGAGATAGTCAACGGTCAAGAAGACAAGATCGTGCCTTTGATTAAGGCTGATCCGATCCCGGTGTCGGAATATCAAGAAGCCTATGGCGAGATTGCGGCTATTGATGTGACGGCCGGCACTTTAACTTTATCCGAAAGACCAAATGACGCGGAAATGGGAGACCAGCATTTGGCATACTTTATTTTTGATCCCCAAGACATCATTGTCAGACGCAGTCCCAACCCACAGCCGGTGCGGTTGGAAGTTAATCACGGAGATGTGGTTCGAATCGAATATGTCGTGAAAGATGAAAAACGCCGGGCACATTCGCTGACATTGTATTCGCCGCAAGTTACGAGCACCACCACAACGACGACTACGACGATCACGCGATAACGCGTAGCATGACTGTCAAAGGGAGAAAGGAAATGGATGCGCGCGGGAAAAAAATTATTCGTTTTTTGATCTCAGGGACGCTGGTCACCGCCACGGATTTTAGTTTATATTATATTTTGTCTCCGGGGATGCCTTTTAGCGTCGCGAAAGGGATTTCTTTTTCCTCCGCGGGTATGGCGGGCTATTGGCTGAATAAATACTGGACGTTTAAAAATAATCAGTCTGCGGGCGCGCAACTCGGCCGTTACGCGTTCATTAATATTTTGGCATTGGCAATCAATGTTTTTATTAACCAACAGATCCTCCGCGCGCGGCCGGGAGAGGTTTTTGGGGCTTTTGTTACAGCTACGGCATTGACAAGTCTTTTTGTTTTTGCGGGCTTCAAATGGTGGGTGTTTGGTTCTGTTTTAAAAGAGCGGATAATGTCCGTGTGGTGGAAATGGTTTCCCTGGCGTTTTTTAGTCAGAGACGCGGCGCGGCGGCGGGGATTTTTGGATCCGATTAAAATTCTTGCGCAGTTGCAGAATTTCTCCCAACCGGCGGAAGTGACCGCGCCGACGGAATTGTTGCGTTCCGGCGTGGTTTTGCACGCGCGGGGCTTGATAAACAGTTTGGCAATCCAACATAATTTAGATTGGATTTGGCCGTATTGGGTGGAGTGTCAATATAACCCGCGCGACGCGGCCTTTATTCCCCGGGCTTTTTCTTTAACGCAGATCAATCTGACCCACCGTAATTGGACAGCGCTCGGCATTCCCGACAGCAGTGAATTTTCCATTGTGGATCCGCGGGGTCTGGTGACGCCGCTTTACGATGGTTGGTCTTTGGACTCCTGGATTATTCCGAAGGCGGGAGCGCCATTGATCCCTTGCCGTTTGAAAACGGCTAATCAAAAATTGGACATGAAAAACGGATTGACTGTCCGTACCGAAGTCCATTTCAAGCATTTAAAACTGCAGACTAACGTCCAGGTTATTGGTTCGGCTGCGGCGCCGATTTGTCAGCTGCGGGTTAAAGGATTAGCGGCGGAATCGGCATGGTTGGTGATTTCCCTGCGGCCCTATAATCCTGAGGGAGTCAGTTTCATTCAGGATATCGCTTATTTATCAGACCGTCGGGGTTGGCGGGTAAATAAAAATGATCAGGTGTATTTTGATACCAGTCCCGAGCGGGGGGTGTTTTCCTATTATCAACGCGGTGACGTTTATAGCAGTTTGTTGGCAACGGAAAGAGAAAAGGAAATTTTTTGTAAGGTCGGGATGGCCAGCGCTGCCGTTTTATACGCGTTGGAAGCGCGAAAAGAAAGGGAAATTACAGTTTCGATCCCTTTGGGAAAAAATATGTCGGAAAATGATTTATCTGCTGCGAATCAAAATACGACGGATAACGCCTGGCGGAATAGTCTGCAAGGCGCTTGCGGCCTGCAAATTCCGGATACGCATTTTCAATTTCTCTACGATGCCGCGATTCGCACTATGGTTTTGCATTGTCCCAAGGAAGTTTATCCGGGCCCTTTCATTTATCGGCGTTTTTGGTTCCGGGACGCCGCTTTTATTTTATCGGCATTGTTGGCTACAGGGTTTAAAGAACGCGTGCGCCGAGCTTTAGATTGTTTTCGTGCCCGCCAAACACCGCTAGGATATTTTCTCTCGCAGGAGGGCGAATGGGATTCCAATGGCGAAGCTTTGTGGATTATGCGCCAGTATTGCGAAATGACCGGTGAAAGCCCGCCTCCGGAATGGAAAGAATCGATCCGGAAAGCTGGCCAATGGATTTCAAAAAAGCGTTTGCCAGCAGATATTAAATTTGCGCATGCCGGTTTGTTGCCCGCGGGTTTCAGCGCGGAGCATTTGGGGCCGAATGATTATTATTATTGGGATGATTTTTGGGCGGTAGCGGGATTGAACGCCGCGGCATTTTTTGGTAGGGCATACCGGGAAACGGCGAGCGCGGCAGCATTTGAGAAAGACAGCCGGGACTTGACCGCCTGTATAAACCGCAGTCTCCAAAATTCTGCCGGGCGTTTACATAGGCCGGCCATCCCCGCCTCGCCTTACCGGAGGTTGGACACTGGCGCGATCGGCTCATTGGCGGCGAGTTATCCTTTGCGTCTTTTTGAACCAGCTGACCAACGGATTATCGACACCGCCAATTTTTTGATGGAAAAATGTTTAGTGCAGGGCGGTTTTTTTCATGACATGACCCATTCCGGCATAAATCCCTACTTGACTTTACATTTAGCGCAAGCGTTATTACGGGCAGGCGATCCGCGTTATTTTGATTTGTTGACTGCGGTAGCTAAGCTCGCTTCTTCGACGGGACAATGGCCGGAGGCGGTGCATCCCTTTACCGGAGGCGGATGTATGGGAGACGGGCAGCATGTGTGGGCCGCGGCGGAATGGGTTTTGATGATCCGCAATTGTTTTGTGCGGGAAGAAGCGGAAAGCTTAATCCTCTGCTCGGGTATTCCGCGGGTTTGGATTGAACAAAATCAGTCGCTGGCTTTTGGGCCGGCGCCGACCAGTTTTGGCGATATTCAAATAGTTCTTAAACCTCTGGGCGAAATGCTGCGCATTGAATGGAAGGGACAATGGTTCAGGGAAGAACCACGGATAGAAATTCGGCTGCCGGGTTTTTTGAAAGTTGCCATTTCACCGGGAACAGATCATTTAGAATTGCCGCG
Source organism: Candidatus Omnitrophota bacterium (assembly GCA_015233495.1). Taxonomy (GTDB): domain Bacteria; phylum Omnitrophota; class Gorgyraeia; order Zapsychrales; family Zapsychraceae; genus JADFXQ01. The sequence continues at coordinate 5,209 of JADFXQ010000043.1, forward strand.
CGGAGTGAACCTATGCTGAAAACGCTTAAAGTCCGATATAAATATCGCAGCGCGCTTTCGGTTTCTAAAGCGCTTTCCGCTGAAGATCTGCGGCTGACCCAATCGGCCATCGACAGAATAATTTTCGGATGTCTCAGGGAGCAAATCGGCATGCGACGACCGGTTATTTTGGAAGATTCTAGAATTGGATTTAGGCATTGATTCCTTAGGCAGGATCGAGTTGACTTTGTGTCTCGAATTAGCGTTGGGCGCGTCCAATAGTTATGACGCGATAGGGATAGCCGCGCGCCAAGCGCTGGTGGAATTGCGCCTAAAGAAGGACTAAGCATGAAAATACTCATGATGACTAACACCTACGCTCCGATGGTGGGAGGAATTGAAGAATCGATCCGTTCTTTCACTTCGGAATTTGAAAGACTGGGGCATGAAGTGGTGATTGTCGCCCCGCAATGCGCTGACGCGCCGCCGGATGAAGTGGGGGTGGTCCGACTGCGGGCGATTCAACATTTCAATCATTCGGATTTTTCCATGGCCCTTCCCATGTCGAGTTTGCTGCCGGAATTGATGAAGACCTTTATGCCGGATATTGTGCACAGCCACCATCCGTTTTGGATGGGAGACATCGCTCTGCGCTTATGCAGTCAAAATCGCATTCCTTTGGTTTTTACCTATCACACAATGTTTGAGCAGCATATGCATTATCTGCCGATTCAGAACGAGGGGATCAAAAGGTTTATTGTAGAACTGTTTTCCGGCTACGCGAATTTAGCGAATCAGGTGGTGGTGCCTAGCGCGAGTGTGCGGGCCATTTTATTGGAACGCGGAGTCAAAGCGCCGATGGCGGTAGTTCCGACCGGCGTGGATTTAAACAGATTTGCGCGCGGCGAAGGCCAGGTGATCCGCCGGCGTTTGGGGATTCCGGACAATGCCGTAGTGATCGGCACAGTCGGGCGTTTGGCGGTGGAAAAAAATTTGGAATTTTTGAGCCGTTGTATCGCGGGATACTTAAAAGCGGACAGCCGCGCCCATTTTTTAGTCGCCGGGGAAGGCCCGCTTTTAGCTAAAATGAAAAACATTTTTGGCGAAGCCGGAGTGCAAAAGCGTTTGCATTGCGCAGGGGTGCTTAAGGATCAAGATCTGGTGGATGGGTATCACGCGATGCAGGTTTTTGCGTTTGCTTCTTTAAGCGAGACACAGGGAATTGTTTTAACGGAAGCCATGGCCGTCGGAGTGCCGGTGGTGGCGATTGACGCTCCCGGCGTAAGGGAAGTAGTGAAAGACGGATATAACGGCAGGCTGCTTTTTGAAGAAAATGAAAAAAATTTTCGCGAAGCGCTCTACTGGTGTCTGAATCAGAGCCCCGGTCAATTTGCGCAGCTGCGCCAAAATGCCCGGGCAACAACCCGGGAATTCGCGGTCGCTATTTGCGCGCAAAAGATGCTGACGATTTACCAAGAAGTCCGCTCAAAAGAATATACGCCGCTGAATCACCAAGAGAGCCCGTGGTTCGCTTTGGGGGATCGGTTGAAAAACGAATGGGATATGTTCAAAAATATGCTGCAAGCCGGCGGCGCGGCCATGTTGGATACGGTGATTGTAAAACCCCCCAGTTCGCCGCCCCGGCGGGGGATGTTGGCGTATTTGCCGCGGTTATTATCTCTCAGCGAGTGGTCAGCGCGGCTTTTACGGTTGTTGCCGGTCGAAGGGGTGGAAACTCAGCCGGGGCTGGTGTTGATCCAGATCGATGGCCTGTCGCAAAAGCAATTCCAAGCCGGCTTATCGAAAAATGAAATGCCGTTTTTAAACAACCTTATAAAAAATAAATATTACCGGCTTTATCCGCATTATCCCGGACTGCCGTCAAGCACCCCGTCCGTTCAAGGAGAATTGTTTTATGGCGTTAAACAAATCGTGCCGGCTTTCGCGTTTTTTGATTTCAAATTCCGCAAAATTTTTCGGTTGTATGACAGCGCGGCTGTGATTGAGATAGAACGGCGCTTAAGCGGCCGGGGGCCGGGATTATTAGCCGGGGGGAGTTCGTATTCGAATATTTTTTCCGGCGGAGCTGCGGAATCTCATTTTTGCGCGGCGATCTTGGGCTGGAATCAAATTTGGAAAATGTTTCATCCGTTGAGTTTTCTGGTTTTTTGTTTAACGCATTTGTTGGCATTTTTGCGGATATTATTTTTGATTGTCTGGGAGATTGTTTTAGGTATTGTCGATTTTGGGCGGGGGATTTTTCAGCCGGGAAATATGCAAAACGAATTGAATTACATCTATCTGCGGGCTTTGCTTTGTATTTTTTTGCGGGAGTTGGTCATTATCGGCGTAAAGCTGGATATTGCCCGCGGGCTAGAGATTATTCATTTGAATTTTGCCGGATACGACGAGCAGGCCCATAACGCCGGTCCATCTTCGACATCGGCGCATTGGGCGTTGCCGGGGATCGATAGGGCCATTGAAAAAATTTATCGCAAGGCGGTTCACGCGACGCGGCGCAGTTATGATGTTTGGATTTATTCGGACCATGGTCAGGAAGACACGTTTTCATACACGACGCAATACGGCAGGACAGTCCAAGAAGCGGTGGCGGAAATTTATAAAAAATTTAACGCGTCGGCTGACGCGGCGCGGTGGGCGGATAAAACGGGTGTGCAGTTGCAGCGGGCCCGGTTTTTGGGCCTCCCGTTTATTGAATTTTTTTTTAACAGTAAAAAAACTTCGCCGGAATATGCATTGGATAACAAATTAGTTGTCACCGCTATCGGACCGACGGGTAACATCTATTTGCCGCAGCCGCTGAGCGGCGAGGAACGGGAACGCTTCGCCCGGGAATTGGTGCGGCAGGCGCATATTCCGCTGGTATTGGCGCCTCATGAAAGCAACGCCGCGCGCGTTTGGACTTCGGATGGCGAATATGTTCTTCCGCAAGCTGCCGCGAAAGTTTTAGGAGCGCAGCATCCTTATTTGGCGCAGGTTGCCGAAGATATGATCCGCGTCTGTCAACATGCCGATGCCGGGGATTTCACTTTTATGGGATTTCGTCCGGACGCGCCTCAAATGACCTTCCCGCAGGAGAAAGGATCGCATGCCGGACCCGGCCAGGAAGAAACCAACGCTTTTGCTTTATTACCGATCGATGTTATCAAACTCCCGGCAGAGCGAACGTATTTGACTCCCTTAGATTTGCGCAATGCGGCTTTACGGTTTTTGAAACGCCCGGCGGCAATGGAACAGAATGCTTATCCGGAAATTTTTTTCACGCGCGAGAATAAGCCTCACCCGGACTCGGCGGCAAAAACCTACCGCGTCATGACCTATAACGTGCGTTCCTGCGTTGGTTTAGACGGGAAAATTTTCCCCCAACGGATCGCCCGCGTCATCGGTCGTCATGAGCCGGACATTGTCGCTCTGCAGGAATTGGATTTTCATCGACAACGCACCAAAGGAGAGGACCAGACGCATATCATAGCGAGGCAATTAGAAATGATTTATCATTTTCATCCCGTCATCCAGGTTGCGGAAGAACGTTACGGCGACGCGGTATTAAGCCGCTATCCTCTTAAGCTGATCCGGGCCGGACGATTTCCCAAGCATATTAATTATCCGCGCGCGGAACCGCGGGGCGCGATTTGGACTGCGGTTAACCTTGATGGGATAAAAATTAATTTTTTCAATACCCATCTGGGGCTGCTTCCCCGGGAAGGTAGAGAACAGGCCAAGGCATTATTGGGGCAAGAATGGTTATGCCATCCGGTATGCCAGGGGCCGATCATTTTATGCGGCGATTTCAACGCTTTGCCCAGTTCACAGTTATGCCGTGATATTAAAGGTCCTTTGCGCGACGCTCAGGAAGAGTTGCAAAATTTTTCGCCCGCCCCAACCTGGTTTGGCCATTATCCGTTTGCGCGCATTGATCACATTTTCATCAGTCCGGAAATTGAAGTGGCGGGTGTGGACGTATCCCGTACGGATTTGGATAAAATGGCTTCCGATCATCTGCCGCTTATTGTCGATTTCAAATTAAGAAGCTAAAGCGTAGTCAGGGAAACGCGCGGGCTGTTGATAATCGCGTTTTTGATTATTAGCTTCAAGGCTTATCGTCGCTATTTTTCTTCGGCTGGAAAATAAAGGTGATACCTCGGTACAATTGAATACCCCAGGCTGGGGCATAGAATCAATAGTGTCAAAAGTTCTATGAGAAAGTAACGAAGGAGCGAAAATATGGAAAATCGATTAACGCTTGATTACGAAGCAGGCACAACCTGCCGTCCCTGTGAGCCGCAAGATATTCCTTTTGACGCCGAAGCATTAACCAAAGCCGGATATCATTGTGTTGTTTTATGCCAGAAATTGAAGTCGAATGTTTTTTTATCAAAAGCGGGTTGTTGTTAATGGAAGAGAATAAGCAGACGGGGAGAGCGGAACACCACTCGGTGACTTGTCTTACCAAAATCGTAGTGATCCAAAAGTAGTCCAAAAGGAGAGATATGAAATCAAATTTTTTGCTGTTTCTGACGCTGTTCGTCTTCACCACGGTGTTTTGTGGTTGTAATGCGATGCGCGGCGCGGGCAAGGATGTGCAGAACGCGGGAGGAAGTATTCAAAGAACAGTGGATCATAATAGCTAAAGGAGGGTAATAAAATGTCGTTAATATCATTAGTAGTGGTTTTAGTAATTGTGGGCGTGCTTCTCTGGTTGATCAACGCGTACATTCCGATGGACGCCAAAATCAAGACAATTCTGAACGTAGTTGTGCTCATTGTTGTTGTCTTATGGCTATTGCAATCATTTGGACTTATCGGCGATCTTAACGGAGTTCGGATCCGCTGACGGACCCGCAGGTCTCATAGGGAAAAGAAAGTATAGAGAAGGTAAAGAACTATGCTCGATCGAAAGCAAAAAAGATTTCGCTTCCGGGTGGTGGTACCGGCATACCCGGCTTTTAATATTTATTCCAACATCGCCGCCATGACAACCTCGCTCGGTCCGGTTTATGTGGCCACCAATGTGAACAAAATGCCGAATTGGGACGCGGAGGTCATTGATGAAAACAACCTGCGTCTGCACGGGCCCAAAAGTCAATCGGGAGGCGCGGATCACGCATTATTGCAGGAAGAGAGACCCGCGGATATCGTGGGATTATACGGGGGCTTAACCAGCACGATTCCGCGGCTTTATTCGGTCGGCCGTTTTTACAAAGAGCAAGGAGCGATCACTATAGCCGGAGGCCAGCATTTTGTCGGCGATAATATCCGTGACGCGTTAGTCTCCGGAATTGATTATATTGTTCTGGGAGAAGGCGAGGAAACAGTGCCGGAGCTTATAGCGGCGATTCAAGGCAAAGGCGACATTGCTCAGGTCAAAGGCATTGCATATCGACAAGACGGCAAAGTCGTCTCTACGGCATACCGCGAGCCGCTGCGGGATTTTGAAAAACTGCCTTTTCCGGATTTTTCCTTGGTGCGTTATGCCCGGCTTAAGGTTTATCCGGTTGAGCGTATACGGGGCTGCGGGATGGATTGCGAGTTTTGCACGGTCAAGGGCGAGCCGCGGGCTGCCCCGGCGGGACGCTTGCTCGAGCAGATTCAGCGATTGGTGGAAACTCGGAATGCCAAACATTTTTTTATTGTCGATGATCTGTTTGGACAATATCGCGCGGAAACCATCGAATTTTGTGAACGGATCAAAGTGTATCAAAATCGTATTGGTCAACGGCTCGATTTTACCGCGCAAATTCGGTTGGATAAAGCCCGGGATCGCCAGCTTTTGTTGGCCATGCGCCAAGCCAACATCAATATGCTTTGCATTGGATTTGAATCGCCGATCGCCGAGGAATTAAAAGCCATGAATAAACATATTCAACCCCAAGAGATGCTTGCCTTAACGAAAATTTTTCATCAGTTTGGATTTCTCGTGCATGGGATGTTTATTTTTGGTTATCCTTTAGAAACGAGCGGTTCGTTTTCCATGACTGCCCCAGAGAGAGTCAAACGCTATAAGACATTTATTCGTCAGGCGCGGTTGGACACCATTCAAATATTGCTTCCGGTCCCTTTGCCCGGGACCCAGCTGAGCGAGCGCCTGCGCCGCGAAAACCGCATTTATGATATCCGGGATGTCGGCTGGGAATATTACGACGGAAATTTTCCGATCTTTGAGCCTGACGCGCCGCTTACCGCGGAAGAATTGCAAGCCGCGCAGCGAAAATTGATGGCCGGTTTTTATCGTTTCAGTTATGTGTTTCGGATTGGCTTGAATGTCTTGGCTTTTCCCGCCTTGGTCTTGTTTTTTTATGACCTTCGGCGGGGTTGGCAGCAGTGGTATCGGTCTTGGCGTAATGATTTGATCCGTTTTATCGGATGGAACATTGTGAAGGAATGGAACTGGCATTTTAAATGAGACAGATTTTTAGAGAAATTGCGAATGGCGAAAGTCCATATCGGGAGAATCGGGAGACCTCTTGCGACTAATATGTGAATATGGCGGGAAGACGAATAATTGTTAACAACGGTTCAGAGAACGGCGGTAAAAAATGCGTAATCGAATTGTGGCGGTCATTGATGATAACAAAAAATATCTTAATCGACTGGAGAAAATATTATTGCTGGGAGGTTATGACCCGGTTTTGGTTATGGATCCGGTTTTAGCTGTGGATACAGTTGTCAAGAATCGGCCGGACATTGTTTTGATGGAATTGAGATTGCCGCGTAAAAACGGTTTTGAAATTGCCGAAGCGATCAACCGCAGTTTTGCGGAGAAGCAATTGCCCATCATCGCGATGTCCGAATTATTTAAAAGAGAATTGAGTTTTTTTTGGGATCTGTGCGGCATTACCCGACGGATAATAAAACCATTTCAACCTTTGGATGTGATTTGGGCCATTGAAAATGAAATGGGAGGAGAAAGAAATGTTCGGCAAGCGTTCAATCGTTTTAATAGTTTTGATGCAGCGTGAAAGCGCGATGATTGATTAAAGGAAGGAGGATCGCGTATGAAAATTCTGGAAATCGGCAGAGACAATGGGTCAGCGGAGTCCCTGGGGAAACTTTTCGATCGGGAAAGAGGGAACAGCTTTTTAAAGGAAAGAAATCCGCCCACGAGTCAAAGAGAACCTTGCGACAAATGCGGGTACTTTGATTGCGTTTGTAAACAAAAACGACCAAGATTTTTTAAATTTTAAACAATCGGTTTTTAACCGGCTATTGAAAGGAGAATCAGATGAAAACATATTATTTAACAGGGCTGCTCGCGGTTGGGTTGCTTTTTGCCGCGTCAGCGGCGGAGGCCGTGAATGTGGCGTCCGGGACGTCGGTAATTTTTCCGACTAACGCCACGATACCGGCGGCAACCGGTGTCAACGTTGTGGCCACTCAAGTCAACGCGTCTAACAATCAATTCGGGCAAGTCGTGACTTCGTTGAATTTTGACACAGCGGGTTCTTTAACATTTGTTCCGACTACAGGAAATTGGTTATCGCAGCAGTTTTTCGCGATTGATATCGGGGTTGCCGGCGGCGGCGCGAATGTTGGCGTGGTGACAAAATATACGGAAGGCACTTTGCCCTCCGGACAGACGCATGGCTTGGGTTACAAGGCTACTGCGGATTTTCGCAAGGTCACGACAGCCGGCGTAACGCAAAGCGAAACCGCTTTGGCCGCGGGGAAAAAAGTCTTGAAAGATGTGGCAGCGGGAATTACGACCCAACCTGCAGAATTGTCAGGCGGTTTTTTCCGGCTTTACCTCGCTATTTTTGATGGCGCGGACGCTTCCATTAAGGCGGCAGGAGGGGAAACATTCACCAATGCGGACCGTCCCGGAACATATACCGGCACCTTAACCGTGACCGCGACGTTGTCGTAAAACTGCCAAGTTGGTCAAAGAGAATATTGGGATGATTTTTTTAGGGAGGAATCCGGCAAATATTCTCGGTTGGGGAAAAGGAGAATTAAGCGATGTCCAATTTGGACAGCGATCAGGAGAATTATATGTTTAAACAGCGTTTAAAATTTAAAGCAGCTTGGGCTCTGGTTTTGGGTTTGTCATTGTTATGTTCCAGCGCGTACGCGCAGCGAAACGACCGCCGGGACGATCGCCGGAATGACCGCCAAGAAAATAATCAAAGAGATATGCAGGCGCATAACCAGAGAAACAATCAACAATATCATCGCGGCGAACGGTATCATTACCGCGACGGCCGTTGGTATAAACGGGGCTGGTTCGGATGGGAATTTGCCGCTTCCGTTGTCTCTATCGGGGCGCTGATCGAGTCGTTGCCGCCGAATCATTCGACGATTGTTGTGCAGGATACGCCCTACTATTACGACGGTCAGAGATATTATCAGCAATTGCCGGATGGCATATATGTTGTAGTTCAGCCGCCGGGTTAGGGGCATGGATTAGCAAGCGCGGATCGTTGCCGACTATACGGCGCGATCATAAACTGGAGGTTAATATGATAAAGAGATTCGATAAACGGATTTATGGTTTTATCTGCGCGGTGTTGGCTTTTCAGCTATCGGGATGCGGCACGATTTTGTATCCAGAACGTAAAGGGCAAAGAGGCGGACGGATTGACATCGGCGTCGCTGTATTGGACGGGATTGGCTTATTGTTTTTTCTTATCCCGGGAGTCATTGCGTACGCGGTTGATTTTAACAACGGCACGATTTATCTTCCGGGCGGCAGACTGCGGAGTTCTTTGAGATTAAACAACATCAAAGAGGTTAAATTCGATCCGAAGCACAGTAGTATGGCCGCGATCGAGTCGATTATTAAGAAAGAAACAGGATATGATGTCCAAGAGTATCCGGACGCTATGCAAGTGGCGCAACTAAAGTCCGAGAAAGAAATGCTGGCGCGTTTCGCCGCCGTTTCTGTAGAGAAATAAGGAACAATCTTACCGCGGGACGCTGCGGGGATCAAGTCAGGAGGGCAGGATGAGAAAAGAATATTTAACTTTTATCGGGGCGGTTTTATTTATTGGAACAGTTTTAGTATCGCTTGCTTTCGCGCAAGAAATGAATGGCATGATGGGAAAAGACATGGTGAAAAGTGATAAGATGGCTCAAAAGGAAATGATGGGAAAATGCGCCATGCATGGCCGTATGATGCCAGGAATGATGGCCAAATCCCTAACCGCGACGGCAGATGGTGGCGTGATTGTTTCGGTTGGAAATAAGTTGATAAAATATGATAAAGATTTAAACGTTGTCAAAGAAGTTGAAATTAAAATCGACATGGAAGGCCTGCGTAAACACAGGATGGGAATGATGAAAGATTGTCCCTACGCTGGGGAAGAAAACGAGGAAGCGGAAGACGTTGAATAAAATAGGGTAAGAATAGAAGACGGAGCCCTTTTTAGTTTGCGAATCAGAGAGCTGTCCCAATGGAGAGAGCCATATAACGCAAACAAAAAAGGGCTCCGTCGCCTATTTAGCAAATGAAAGTCCGGTTCTTGCCGCTGAATTTAGCTTTGTACATGGCGCGGTCGGCTTGGGAGATGAGGTCTTGCTTATTATCCGCGTCATTGGGGAAGGCCGCGATCCCGATACTCACCGAAATTTTAACGGTTTCATATAATGAAAAATCCGTAAACCCGTATTCGGCAATGCGCTGCCGAATCCGTTCGGCAATCGTATAAGCCTGTTCCTTGGTGGTTTGGGGCAAAATCATGGAAAATTCTTCGCCGCCATAACGGCAGGCGTGGTCCATGGTGCGGGAGGATTCTTTGCAAATCCGCGCCATTTCTTTAAGCACAATGTCGCCGTTTTGATGGCCATAGGTGTCATTGAGGGTCTTAAAATTATCAATGTCGAGCATGATCAGCGACAGATAGGAATTGTTTTTTCGGGCTTTTTCAATTTCTTCATAGAGCTTATTTTGAAAATAACCATGATTCCAGAGGGTCGTCAAAGCGTCGGTATGGCTTTTTTGCCGGACCAGCTCATAGAGTTGGGAATTTTCAATCGCTAATCCGGCTTGATTGGCCAACATCATAAAAATCCGCAGGTCGGATTCGGTAATATTTTTTTGCGTGAAAATGTTGTCGGCGATGATCAGCCCGTTGACAATGTCTTTTGCCTTGAGCGGCATAATGATCAGTTCCGTCGTGCGCAGGGTTTGCAGT
>JADFXQ010000044.1 GCA_015233495.1 Candidatus Omnitrophota bacterium
AATCACGCGGTTTTTTTCATAAGGCGAAAGGTTGACCCAAAGGTCTTTCTCGGGGACAGTGAGCGCGGCGAGAAAATACTTGATCAGCTGACGGGACGCGTCGCTGAGTGAATTTGCCCGGTTCTGATTTGCCAGAGATTTATCCTCGCCGGTGTCGAGAATAAAATCCAGGCGCAGAGGGTTATGGGTGTAAACCTTGATCCCTTTTAATACCGGTGGTATATGCGGGGCGCTTAAGCGAACCATGGCTCCGGCCGGAGGCAAAAAAATACCGCTCTGACTAAAAGCGGATGGCGGGATCATGGTCGTCAGTTTAAAAAAAAGAATCGAACACGGAACTATGACCGGGAAAATAGGGCCAGTTCTGACTCGAAAAAGGCTGAAATCCCTATGTCGGCGAACATTCTCATCCATATATTAAGTTTAACATATGTATTCATATTTGATAAGGTGACGAATCGAAGCGAATCGAATAAATCACGATAAATAGTGACAGGCACTAATTATTGAAAAAATAATTCGTGCCTGTCACTAATTATTCCCTATTTATTCTATTTATTCCTTACGGATGCTTGACCCGGCCGCGGCCGTCGCAATAGGGACATTTGTAGAAGGAGATGGATTCGATGGTCTTGCCGGTGCGTTCCCGGGTCATTTCCACGAGACCTAACGGGGAAATTTTATACACTTCGGTTTTGGCGTGATCGCGGGCCAGCTCGCGTTTGAGGGCCTCAACCACGCGGCGCTTGTTGTCTTCCCGTACCATGTCGATAAAATCAATAACAATGATGCCGCCTAAATCGCGCAAGCGCAGCTGCCGGGCGATCTCCGGGACAACTTCCATATTCACCATAAACGCCGCTTCGCCAGGCGAGGCGTGAGTTTTAAATTTACCGCTGTTGACATCTACGACTATCAACCCTTCGGTCTGTTCAATCACCACGTAAGCGCCGGATTTGCAATAGACATGGCGGTCATAAATCTGCTGCAGGTCTTTGCTGATGTGTTTGCCTTCAAACAAAGGCGTTTCTCCGCGGTAATGCTGAATTTTATCCAGCATTTCCCGGCCGATTTGGGTCTGGACGAATTTGCGGATCCGCTCATAATCGTCTTTGGAATCTATGATCAGTTTATCGACATCATCGGTTAGGTAATCGCGCACGATTTTCCAAGTCAATTCCCCTTCTTCATAGATCAATGCCGGGGCCTTTTCCAGTTCCGCTTTTTTATTGATCTTTAGCCAAAGGGTGTATAAAAATTTCGCGTCCCGCACCATTTCCCGTTTGCCCTGGCCGGATGACACGGTGCGGATAATAAACCCGCCCGACGATACGAAATTAAATTCTTGCATAATCTCCCGCAGACGCTGGCGTTCCTGGCCGTCTTCAATCCGCTTCGAAATGCCGGTCTGCTGGTCATAGGGCATATAAACCACAAACCGGCCCGGCAAAGTGATGTGGGACGTTAAACGCGCCCCTTTTTCGCCGAACGGGTCTTTCACCACCTGGACTAAAATTTCCTGCCCGACTTTAAACGGAATTTCGTGTTTTCCCCGGCGTTCTTTCACCGGTTCCGCCGCGGCAGGCGGCGGCTCGGTTTTGGTTTTCTGAAAAATCCGGCGGATCAATTTGCGCGGGCCGGACATTTCTTCTTCCACGAAAGGACTGACCACGTCCGTCAGATAAAGAAATCCGTTCTTGCCCTGGCCGATGTTTACGAACGCCGCGTTGATCGAAGGAAGCACCGACTCCACACGGCCCTTGTAGATATTTCCCAACAACGACTGATAACGGTCCACTTCAATTTGAAAATCTTCCACCCGGCCGTTATCGACAATGGCGACCAAGCGTTCGCCTTTTTGGGTTTGGATTAAAATTTCACGCGCCAAGATTATGCCTTTCGATTCAGGTTTTTTGCTGCGTACTGCCTGCCGCGGCAGTCCCCGCCGGCTTGGGGTCTCCCGCGCCGGAAGACGCGGCGTCCATCGTAATGATATGCGGCGTCACAAAAATCAACAGATCCGTTTTATCGCCGCTGTTATTTGTTTTCTTAAAAAGCCATCCGAGTAAGGGAATCCGGCCGAACCATGGTATCTCTTTTTTATATTTTGTCACGGTATTTTTAATCAACCCGCCAATGACTAAAGTTTCGCCGTTGCGAACCATGACATTGGTGGTCACTTTTTCTTTGGCTATCAAAGGCATGGTGTTGCCGCTAAAAACCGTTTCCCCGCCGCTTGAGGATACCTCGGGAGTCACTTCCATAGTGACCAATTCTTTGCTGTTCACATGCGGAGTCACGGAGAAAGTAATGCCCATTTCAATCCAAGTGAATCCGCTGATAATCAACTGCCCTGTGTCTTTATTCAACTCATAACTCGGAATGGGATAATCCGTAGTCACGCCGATTTTCGCGGCTTTGTTATCCAAGGTCACCAACCGCGGATTCGATAAAACCTGCGTGTCAGTCTGACTTTTCAATACTTCAAAAACCGCCTGAATCTGCGAAGCGTTCAAAGTGCCGTAAGTGAAACCCGTTGGCGCAGGAAATGCGCCCTGCAAATACGTATCCGAAACCGCATCTTTAAATGGAAAAGAAGTGGGGCGGATCGATCCACCCACGGTTATCTTGGTCAGCCAATCAATTCCCAGATTATCGGAATCGACAAAAGTCTTTTTAATCATTTTCGCTTCAATCAGGACCTGGGGAGTCGTGGTATCCAATTGTTGTACCACTTTTTCAATCAATTTGATCCGGCTGCTGATGTCGGTAAGAATAATGGTGTTAGTCCGGTCATCCATATTGATCGAACCGCGTTCGGTTTTCATTTTTTCAATCGAATTCAAAACTTCCTTGGCCTTGCCGAAACTGAGCGGAAAGGCTTTGGTTTCCAACGGTTCTTGCTCCGCCAAAACCGCGGCGTCGTCCCGGCGTTTTTTCAAATCAGCTATCGTCGAAACCAAAATGATACTGCCTTTACGCTCAGCGGCAAAACCATAGGTGGATAAGACCACATCCAAGGCCTGCTCCCAAGGCACATTTTTCAGTTGAATTGTCACCGGACCGGTAACTGTGGGACTGGGTACAATATTGACCCCGCTTTTCAACGCTAAAATCTTTAATACGTTTTGGACGTCCGCTTCCCGAAAGTCCAAACTGACTAAACCATTATCGCTAGCCGCGGTTTCCGCGATGGACGGTTCCGTCGTCGCGATCGGGGCGGTTTCCGTCGGCACAACTGCCGAAGCAGGAAGCATCGTCACCGCGTTGACCGGCATTTCCACCGCATTCGCTGCCGGGTCAGCCGCTGCCGCCGGCCTTGCCCCAACGCCGGCTAAAAAAACAAACAAAATCAAATTAAATACCCTCCCCAAAAAATGTCTGCGCATCTTCCGCTCCTTTAATTGTTTCCCGCCGCCCCTTCCGTCTTCATTTTCAATTCAAATACTTCTGTGCCTTTGCTGAGTAAGACGCCGTCTTTAACAATTTTTTTCACCGTAAAATCGCCTAACTTATCATTTTCTTGGAGCACCCGGCCGTTGATAATCACCGAACTTTCTTCCGGCTTGCCCAACATGACCCCTTCCAATTTCATGTCCGATATCGAAAATTCCGTCTCCACATGACGAATCATGCCCGTAACTGTAACTAAGCTCCACAAAGGGTCCCGTTTGCCGTGATCTTGGTAAACAAACGGCTTGACCTCTTCGCCATAAGCGATAGCCGCGGACAAAAATACCACCGATACCAAAATCATTGGCCTGTTCACCGAACAATCTCCTCGTAAACCACCGCTTTTAAAACCAATCGACAAGCATGCCGGGCCGAATCCCCATCGCCCACCACCGCGAATTCGCCCATGCCCAAATAAACATCTCCGGTTTCAATCCGGTTGATAAACCGGCCGAAATCATGATAGTTGCCCCGCAGTTTTACCTGAATCGGCAGCATGAAATATTCGCGGTTTCCGTCTTTGAGCAAAGATTTTTGCTTTTCCATATCCGGTGTCATCTGGTCAATCACCACCCCGCTCTGATTGGCAGTCACCGAAATGTGCTCCAACAAAGTCGGCAGCTCGGAACGCGCCCGCACACTCTGATTGATCCGCCCGACATCGACGCGCATCCGCTCCACTTCTTTTTTGTACACCTCAATTTTCCCCATGTCCTCAGCGGCTTTATTCAAATTTTCCTCGAGAATTTTAATCTGCGGATTAATTTTGGATAAAGCCGCCAATTGCGGGTTCATTAAGACAAAATAATCTACAAGAAAAAAAGAAAACAAAATCCCCGCCAGGATGGCGTAGCGCTGTTTTTCATCAATCGCGTTTATCCACGCGGCAATTTGGTCTTGAATGTTCATGGGTTTTTCATTTTGGCGGTAATCACGAAATCCGTGATCTCCGTGTTCATAATTTTCCGGCGTTCGATCGACCCCAATTCCACCGCGGCAAAACCGTTGATAAAATATTCATTTTTTTTCAAATTCGCGGCTAAGGTATGCACGTTAATCATCTCCTGAGATTCCAAAGTGAGGGCGCTGCCTTGAACAAATAAAATATGCTCCGGCGATAAATTGATCTGGCGCAGCCACACGCCCCGCGGTAAAACATCGCTGATGATATTCAAGCGTTGAGCCCACGTCACCTCTTCCTTTTTAAGAATGGCCTGGACCGCGCGCTGCGTGCTTTGCATTTGCCGCAGCTCTGCCAACACGGCGTCCACCTTTTTTTTCCTCGGCTGCAAGGCGGTCCATTGGGCGTTCAATTGTCCTTGCCGGGCCAATTCCGTCAAATTTATAAAAAGCAAAATCACATGCGCGGCGACGAGCAAAAGGACTAAACCGCCGCCCGCGCCGATCACGATCTCCGGCGGGATCTGAAAACCGCCCGCGCCGTTTTTCCGCTTTTTGCGACGCGACTGAGGGGGAACTAAATTGATATCAATCATAATCAGCCAAAGCCAGCCCTAAGGCGGCGCCAAATTTTACGCCGCGGCTTTCCACCTCAGCGGCGGAAATCGAAGCGGGTATTTTTAAATATTGCAGCGGATTCCACACGGTAAGCGCCGAATCCATTTGATTTTGTAAAACCGGAACAATTCCCGGGATCAAGGCTCCGCCGCCGGTCAAATAAACCGCCTTGACATCTTGGTCATTTTCCGTCGAAAAATAATCGAAAGACAGCCGGATTTCCCGGATCAAATTTTGGGCCGGCGCTTCATAAACGCCCATCACCGCTTCCAAACGGTCGCCGGGCTGATTGCGCAATTGCACCGCTTCGGCGGGGTTAAGGCTCAAAGCCTGACTCAACCTCCGGGTAAATTCCAATCCGCCGATAAAAATATCGCGGCAAAACCGCGGCTGGCCGTTGACCATCACGGTCAAATTGCTCCCCGACTCACCCATATCCAATATACCTACAGCTTCATCCTTCGCGGCAAAGGTGTCTTTCGCCAAAATTTGAACCACATTGGCCAACGCGATCGGGTTTAAACTCAAATAATCCCCGGCCCAACCTTGGGCCAGCAAAAATTTTATCCGTTCATCCGCCATCTCCTTGCGCACCGCGGCCGCCATAACATCCATCTGACGCCCCTTGCCCGCGGGATCCAAAATATAACAGTCGGTGTAAATTTGATCCGCGGGAAAAGGAAAATATTTATCCGCCTCTACGGAAAACGCGTTGCGCAGTTCATCGAGCGGCATACGCGGCATTTCAATAAACCGGATCAATGTCCCTTTGCCGGTCAACGCCGTGTACACCGCTTTGGGCGGATGTTCGGTTTTGCTGATCAACTTACCCAAAACTTGCGCCGGGTCCCCATTGCCGGCGATCGGCTCGCTGGCCCAGCGTTCCAATTCAAAGCCTTCTTTGGTTTTTTTAATCGCGACAAATTTATATTCCGCGCTCCCTATGTCTAAACCGGCGGCAATCCCTACCGGTGTTTGGGGAATAAACCTACGGATAAACCCAAAATAGGCGTTGAAAATTTTTTTCAGGCGAGGCTCGTTCATGCGGTTATTTTATACCAGATATTCCGCAAAATGAAGCGGATTAACAAGTAATTCAACCCGAACTTTTGCGCTACTGCAAAAGCAATTCGCTTTTCGCGGGAGGCTCGTAAATAACTTTGGGATTTGCCGCGGGCCGCGGCAAGGAATCCGGCCGCCTCACGGTTTCCCGCGCGGGCACGGATGCCTTGTCGATAATCACCGGCAGATTCGTTGTTGGGATGGTCTCCCGCTTGCCCCCAGACAAAGGAACCCTAATCGCCGCCGGCTCGGAAACGGTTTTGACTTGATTGGTAATCCAACGGTTAAGGAAAAAAATCAATAGGCCCAGCCCCAGTAAAGCCGCGGCCGCCAAAACTACCGGGGCCGAAATAGCTGGTTTATTGTTCATCAGCTTCCTCCTTCTTGCACAACTAATTTATCGGCAATATCATTGGTAAACGCCACAAACGTGTTTAACGTCGGAAAATACGGCGGAGCTGACCCGGTTTTCATCCGCTGGTCATAAACAAAATTACGGCCATATCCCGACACCCGCGTGCCGGATGCCGAATTGAACTGTCCGAAAGCCCCATAATTATTCTGAATCACCCCGCCTAAAACCGTGATGATCCCCCGATCACCCCGGGTCTGATCATCATAATTATCCACAGTGACAATCCCGTTTTTCGCCAACAGGGTCCCATGAATCTGCATATTGCTCGGCGCGCTCGACCCAATATGCACATTGCCCGTCCAGGAAACAATCCCGAGCAAATTCGTAGCGTTATCAACCTCCGGAGGAGTATAGCCCGTAGTTCCCGGAGTGCCTGATCCGGGGGTATAGCTGGCGTAAGTAATATTGCCGTTGATGGTCGTGTCATTGTGACTGGAAACCGTCAGCTGGGTATCCTGTTGGATCGTTCCCCGCAGATCGGTAATATTGCCGTCGACGTAAATGAGTGTCCCGATCCGGTCAACCCCTTCCGGTTTCCCGGAATACGTAGTGGAGGAGCCTCCGGAAACAACCGTTGTCTGATTAGTCGAGCGGTTTACCGTGATCGTTTTGGTGGCGCTGCCTTGAGTGATTGTGTAAACCGCGTTGTTGCTCGCGTCCACGGAAAGCGCTACCGAACTGTCGCCCTTAACGTAAATCCCGCCGTTCAAAGTGCTGCCGCTCGCCGGAACGTAAATGCCGTTCGTCGAATAAGTCTGCCCGCCGCGCGCCTGGTCGATCACGCTCTGTTCCGCGACCGGAGATGACAACGACACGCTGGGCGCGGAACGGTCCAATCCTTGGGCAAAAACCGGCACGTCAATATTGCTGTTATGATCGTCTTCAATCAACAACGGACTGCCTTTATTATTATACCGGGCCGAACTTTGGGTTTGGGTGACCTGGTCGCTAAAAGAGGGATTATAAGCGAAATTGAAACGGTCATTCGTATGCACCGGACCGTAAAAATTCGTGCCGGCGTTAAAATAGACCGGTGTGTTGTCCGGCATACTTTGACTGTTGGTGTACAGAGAATAACGCGCGAAATTGTCCCGCTGGACCCGCACCGTAAAATCGCCGGAAAGCGCCAAACGACGATTCACCCCGGCAATGATGGCTCTGGTTTCCGCCATAAACTGATAAGCGAAATCCCATTTATCGGTGGATACAGCTACCGGATCCGATTTCTTCGTAAAATGAATAGTGTAGTTATAAGTACCCTGTCCGAAAGTGACCGGGTTCGGCGAAGAATACCGCGCTTCCGTGCCGGAAAGCGTTAATTGCGCGACATTATTCCCGTCTTTCACGTTGGCAATCAGATAACCGATCGCGTCGTGGCTGGTCACATAACTTTGCGCCGTAGAAACCACCACCGAAGGGTTAATCCCGTTGATTGTGTTTTGCATATCCGTATTGATGAGCGTGTTGATCTGATCCAAAGCCGCGGCTTGTCCGCCTTCCGCGACATAATAGGACTGAACCTGATTCCGGTCTTGCTTCGTCATATTGCTGTCATGGACTGTCCGTAAAATAAAAACCGCGCTGATCCCGATAAAGATCAACATCACGAACAAGGAAAATAAAAACGCGACGCCCTTTTTGTCAGAAATCATAAAATTACCTCAGGTTGCGAAACCGAATGCTCATCGATTCGGTATCGGTGATCACCCGCCCATTGTTGGCCAGCACCGACCCGCCCACCGTGACAATCACGCCTTTTCCCGAATTGAGCCACTGAATCTGCAGCTGCAGCATCTGCGAAGCAATGACATCTTCGCGTACGATCGTCGCGCCAGCGTTACCCGCCAAAACCCGCCGCACCAATAACGTGCCGGTCCCGGCGTATGCGCTGGTCGCCAACCTATATTCAATAAATTGATAATCCCGGGTGTTACAATTATTATCCGCGTCCATGCACGTCGAGCTTAAGCATCCCCAAGTCAATGGCGCTCCCCACGCCGCCACATTGCCATTGGCATCCATTACGTTCATTCCCGTCTGGCATAAAATCGGGATTGAAAACCGAATAATATCGGAGCCGCCGATTCCCGTGCCCGTATTAATCGTCGCCTGAACCACATTGCTGCCATCCGCCCCGCATTGCCGAAGCTCCGCTGCCATTTTATTCACGGCCATCCGCAAATTTTCGCGCACCCGGATATTCGCGTCGGTCTTCGCCCAGGACGAGCGCCCCGCCGCCAATGCTCCCAAAACTCCCGCCACCAAAACCGTGAATATGGCAAGTGTCACCATCATTTCAAATAAACTCCAACCTTGGCATTGATCACGCATAATTAATCCCGATCGAAAAACAGAGCTTTCAACTGAACCGGAGAATCTAAAATCCCGTTGGTCGCGGATTCACCGACATCATAACGGCCGTTTAAATTGCGATCACCGCCAATAACCCGGCCGTTTTTTTGCGCCCAGGAAAACGAACTGGTTACCCGCAGCAGCTTCGCGCCCGCGTCCTCCACATAAGTCACGCCAATACCGTTAAATCCGCCCTGGGAAAATGTCACATTGTTATATGTGCCGGCAATTTGATTAAACGCCGTGTCCTCAATCGCTTCCATCCGATTTTTCGACAAAATCAAAGCTGTTTCTGAAGCCCGCGACATCTCGTTCCATTCCATACAGCGGATATATCCGACCAAAACCCCGACTAAGGCAACCATAATAAATAACACCGCGACCATCAGCTCGGCCAAAGTCATGCCCAAATTTTTTTTAAAGCTGCCGCTCAATAATAGTTTCACGTCGCCTTCTCTCTTATCCCAACACAATGTCGGTTTCCGCGCTATCCTCGGTTAACGGCGCACCGTAAACAACGAGGGGGACTCCCTGAGTCCCCCGTCGCTGTGTTACAAAATGGCCAACGTAAAAAATTAATACGCGGTTAAAATACTTCCGGTGGTCATGGTGTACGTGCTCGAACCCGAAGTGTCGCGGGTCGCCGCGCCAGCCATAAATGTATAACCAGCGGTAGTCATGGTACACGAATAATAATAACCGGATATTGTCTGACTGCAATAGTCCTTTTGTAAATACGGCGGCGTGGCTCCCGTCAAAGCCGTCATCGTGGCCGGATAAGTTCCGTTAGCCGCGGTTTGAAACGTTTCCGAAGCTGTGGCCAAGGTGCGCAAAGTGCTTTGCGCCAAGGCGTCATTCGCGGAAATTTTCGCTCTCAACAAATTGGGAATAGCGATCGCGGCCAAAAGAGCGATGATGGCCACCACGATCATAATTTCGACGAGTGTAAAACCTTTTTGATTCCTCATTACATTACCTCCTTTTGGCGGAGGAAAAAGCGTCCATCCCCGATAAAGCCGAAACGTGAAAACAAATGATGACATTATTTCCCGGAATGAACCTTTACTTTTTCGCTCCATTTTAGTTAAATTTCTTGTTTATTCTAACATCGGCCTCCTTTCCTTGTCAAACCATTAACGATAATTTTAAATATCATTGCGCCGTTAAAATACTGCCGGTCGTCACCGTATAAGTGCTCGAGCCGGAAGTTCCCCGGGTAGTGGGTGACGCCTTAAATGTATACCCGGCCGCGCCCATGGTACAGGAGTAACTAAATCCGCTAACCGTCGTATTGCAATAATCTTTTGAAATATACGGCGGCGTCGCTCCCGTCAAAGCCGTCATATCATTCGGGTACGACCAGCTTGAAGACGTCTGATAAGTTTCCGTGGCCGTCGACATCGTCTTTAACGTATTTTGCGCCACCGCGTCATTCGCGGCGATTTTCGCCCGCAATAAATTAGGTATGGCGATCGAGGCTAGCAACGCAATAATCGCCACGACAATCATGATCTCAACCAGAGTAAACCCTTGTCGGTTTCTCACGCTATTACCTCCCTTGATTACGAGTCCAAGCCGCGTTTTGTCAAAGGGAGGTAAAATAAATAATAAAAATTATGCCGTCTTTTCCCTTTATTATTCTGATGCACGCCGCTTTGACTCTTTTACCGGTCAATTTTTATAATTTTAACACTCACCCCCTTTCCCAGTCCACGGTTAATCCGACAATTTTTATATAAAAAAAGCGGGACCGCTTGATCAAACCGCCAGTCCCGCCGACATACTAAAATGTTTTCCCTCGCTCATAAAAAAACCTATTCTCCGCAAAAGAATAGGCCATGAAAAAACGCGAGTTTTGTCCTGGCAACTGGCTGCCATGCAAGGCGTTCACCGCCCAACAAGGCCCTATAGCTTTGTGTCCCATCCTTTCGGATGGTTTACCTTTTGCAGTTCTAATTAAAGTATATCATCCCACCGCCAGCTGTCAACCCGCGTAAACCGCCAAAGTGCGCTGGGCGTTTATTCCCGGACTGAATTCCGCGGCGCGCCGCAGCGCGGCGGCCCGTAGACTCATAGTCATTTCTTCATCTTCGAGAATCCGCCGTATGGCCCGGGCCATATCTTCCCAAATCGCCGGGTCAACGGTCAAAGCCGCGGTAGCGGCAATTTCCGCGCAAGAGGACACGTTGGAGGTGACTATGGCCGCGCCGCATGCCATGGCCTCGACCACGGGGTAACCAAACCCTTCATAAAATGACGGATAAAGAAACACTTGCGTCAAATTGTACAGCCAACGCAAATTTTCATCAGAAACAAAACCGAGAAATACCACGTCTTTTTCCAACCCCATCCGGCGCAGATCGTCCCGCAGTCCTTCACTCATCCAGCCTTTCATTCCTGCTACAACCAACTGCCCCGAGAAATAACCCTGCCGCTTCACTGCCGCGAACGCTTGAAAAATATTTTTTAAATTTTTGCGCGGTTCCAACGTGCCGACAAAAAGCAAAAAAGGGGGCAAAATTCCAACCTTTTTTAACCAATCCCGGCCCGCGCTCCGCTCGTCGTCAGAAATCGGATAAAAAATTCGGGAATCAATCCCATTGTAAACGATAACCGTTTTCCCGCGGGTGGAGGGATAATATTTTTCCAGGTCCGCGGCGGTGCTGCGCGATATGCAGATAAACTGATCGGCGCGTCCGACTATACTATCCATCAGTTGCTCGCTTAAGCGTAACGCTTCCGCAGTATGAACTTGCGGATACACTTTAAAAACCAAATCATGCACTGTGACAATGACCCGGCCGACTTTGGTACGCAAAATTTCAGGACTCGGAGCGTGATAAATATCCGGATGGCCGGCGGCAAAATCTACGCCCCAGCCAAACGGATCCGGCTTGACGAAAAAATTAGCCGCCGGCGGCTGGGGAAATTTCCGCCGCAGATCAAACAACCCCCGGGGACAATAGAGAAAATATTCATTACGGCTGTCGATCAAAGCCAATTGCCGCACCAGACTTCCCGCGTAACGGCCGATGCCTACCGGTCGCGGCCCCATAAAAGAGCGGCAATTGATCGCAATACGCATAAGACGGCTTGGAAATAACGGTACGGCCCTATATTTTCGCAATAGGGCGCTGTGCCTTAATTTTTCGTAGACGGTTTATCAAACCAAATGTGTCTTTTGAACGCTTTTCTCACCCGAAAACCCTGGGAAGCCAGAAAAGCGAGAGAATCGTCCCGCTCTTGATCGCTATGAATTTCTAAAAGAATATTTTTGACTTTTGGCAATGTCCGGCTGGCGCCGCGAAACATTGCCGCGGCGCTGTCCTCAATATCCACTTTCAAAAAATCAATCATCCTCAGGTCATACGGGGCCAACCCATCGTCTAAAGTTATAGCCTCAACCTGCCGCTTTTTCCGATCCTGGCCCGAAACCAAAATGCTGTTGCCGCCAAACAAAGGGTCTTCGTAACGTATATCCAACCGCGGACCAGTCTGGCCGGCCAATACCGCAGTGATCGGCACATATCTCGCTTGAAAACGCTCCGGCAAAGACTGGGTCGTAAAATCATTGGCTTCGCGCATCATATCAAAACCATATACCCTGGAGCGCGAATTCAGGAAAAACCACCAGCGCACTGATATGCCGACGTTAATGCCGCAATCCACAATCACCGGCCCGTCCGCGGCGCGGATTTGTTTTTCGACAAGACGATCGCGGATTGTCCCCTGTAAAATATTGTCCCGAATATTCCGCAGTTCCTCCGGATGCGAGATCCGGCCAAACACCGGCAAGGAAAATGGCAAATGTAACAAATGCCATTTTTTATAATAAAATAAAACTAAGCTTTTTATGCCGAAGATCTGACCAAAAGATAAGAAACTGATTAAATTTTCATAGACCATCGCGACCCCCGGCTTCCTCACTTAAGCCAATATTTGCCAAAAATGCCGCGGTATGCGTTTTGCCATCTTGAGCGCCCCGTTCGCGCCGGCAAAAACCGGTTCTTCTACCCGCCGTACCCGTCCCCCGCCCAATTCTTTCATCCCTTCTTCAACCAATTTAGGCAAACCGATCATCTGGCTGCCGCCTCCGGCCAAAATCACATTATTGCGTAAATCTTCCTGAAACTCCGGATCATACGACGCAATCAACTCCGCGATCGCTTCAATGATCGGCGGCACAATGCTCCGGCAAGCAGCGCGCAACTCATTGGTGATATCGATCTCCTGCGGCCGGCCTTTCACCGGAAACTTTGCCGTGATCTTGTCGACACTGTCGGCCACAAAACCATTATGTTCTTTGATCGATTTAACCATGTTAACCGTGAACTGCACTTGGGGATGCTTCGCGCGAATCGCCTGCGCGAATTGTTCATCCACATAATCCCCAGCTTTGTCAAACGTGATCTGATCATCATCCGACGGGAGAGTGCCGTGCAGCCGGCACAAATCCACTGTCCCCGCGCCAATATCGATGATCAAAGCCCGGTCCAATATTCCCAAGCCATATGCCACGGAAAACGGCTCGGAACAAATCATCACCGCGTTTAATATGCCCCGCGCCGCGTCGACCAGAATCCGCTTGCTCGCCACGCTGGCCCGCGCCGGAGCACCGATCACCCCATAAACCGGCTGCTGCGGTTTGGGACGCGCCAAACGCAGCAAATGTTTGACTAAAAGCTGCGCCGCTTTCAAATTAATATTCTCGCCCGTCTTGGTCTCCTGTATCACGCCCTTAGCCAAAGGCCGCACCAGTTCCACGGACAAACGGTGTTTGAGCGCCGCGTCTCCGAAGAGCGGTTCCGTCCCCAGCAATTCTTCGGCGATATTGTCTTTGGGGAATCCCACGAAAGACGGCACTACTTCCCGCACCCCGTTGCTCGCCGCAATTACCGACGAGGACGTCCCCAAATCTATCCCCACGAACAGCGCCTCGGTTTCGGAGGCGAAAGTTTCCACTCCTTTAGCCGAGGCTCCTTCGACTGCGCCTAATTGATCCTTACGGACATTCTTTTTCGACATCACGCGCTCCTCTTCCCTTTTGGGCCATTTCCGGTTTTTGCAACACAATATTTTGTTTTAAAATCGTCGCCAGGATATTTCGTTCGGATTCGCTGAAATGCGCGTCCCCTTGAATCTCCCCGATCGTCTGCGACATGGTCTGGCGGTTCAAATGCCCGCGCAACTGCAGATCATTGATCTTTTCCTGCAAAGCCCGCAAGGCTTCGGTCAAAGAACTGATCCGCCGGTCATATTCCTGTAAGGTTACTGCTTGCGGTTCGGGATTCAGATGAACGAGGTATTCCGAAATAATTTTACGCAGATCGTCCCCAGAGAGCAACCTTATGCCTATGCGCGACTTGGTCTGCCGCAGCGCATCCCACACCCCAGACACCGGACGCCAAGTTTGCCCAATTAATCTGCCCATCGTCCAAAATATCTGTTGCCGGGTGTAAACCTTATTCATAAAAGTAATTCATCCCTGATTTGCCGTGCATCCTTTCCTCCCTTTATAAAGAAAAAACTGTTCTCTGTCAACTGCGGAAGAATAAAGGTAAGAATAAAGGTGCCGGACACTTTTTCTTACGCAGATTGATCTGCGTAAGAAAAAGTGTCCGTCACCTTTATTCTTTTATAACGAACAGAGTATTCTTCTCAAGTGACCGAGCCACATTGACCAAACCGATCATAACCGGGACTTCGATCAGTGGCCCTATAACTGCGGCGAAGGCCACCCCCGAGTTGATCCCGAAAACGGCGATAGCGACCGCGATGGCGAGCTCAAAATTGTTGCTAGCCGCCGTGAACGACAACGTGACCGTCTTGCCGTGGTCTGCCCCTGCCTTCCGGCTCATAAAGAATGAGACAAAGAACATCACGATGAAATACACCAAAAGGGGAATGGCAATCCGCACGACGTCCAGCGGGATCTTCACGATGTATTCGCCCTTGAGCGAAAACATAACGAATATGGTGAACAAAAGCGCGACCAGCGTAATCGGGCTGATGCGCGGAATAAAGACCTTCTCGTACCACTCCTTCCCCTTCAGCCGGAGTAGAACGAATCTTGAGATCATCCCCGCCAGGAACGGAATGCCGAGATAGATAAACACACTCTTGGCGATCTGCATAATCTTGACATTGACCACGGCCCCTTTAAGCCCGAACCAACCGGGCAGGATCGTGATGAACACCCACGCGTACACAGAGAAGAACAGAACCTGAAAGAC
>JADFXQ010000045.1 GCA_015233495.1 Candidatus Omnitrophota bacterium
CTATAGATGCGGCCAACATCGCCCGTCACGCGATTGGATTGATCGACAAGTTGTGTTGATCATATTCTGCCTTTCCGTAATCGGCCCGCGCCAATTGATAATTAGTGCCTGTCACTAATTATTCGATATATTTATCACCGTTGTAGGTACGCCCCTACAAAATATTACCGGCCAGCGACCGCTTCGCGCGGTGACACGCTGACCCGAACATTCGTTTTATTCCTCTCTCCGGACGGATCTGCGGCATAAACCGTCAACTGATAATTTCCCGGACGCGCCGGTGTCCAGGTAAACCGATTATTATTCATACTATGCGTGTCTCCGGCCGGAACGCCGTAGACCGAAATTTTTACCGGATCATGATCCAAATCAACGGCATGGATCATAAAACTGAGAACGCTGCCGACTGTCGCGGTTTGATCCGGAATCGGATCAATAGTCGGCGGACGATCCACATCCGCAACCGCGACGTTCATCTCGCGGGACACCGAATTGGTCCCGTCACTCACGGTAAATTTAATGGTATAAATTTTATTCACCCCGCCTTGATCATAATTTGGCGTCCATTCAAAGATGCGTGTCCCGGCGTTGAAGGTCGCGCCGGTCGGTAATCCGGTTGCCGAATACGTCAAGGGGCTGTCCGCGTCCGCTGAAATAGCGTATACGGAAATTCTTAAAGTCTGGCCTTCCCGAATCCATTGGTTCGCCAAAGAGCCGAAAAACGGCGGCAGTTTTGTTTTGGCTTTTACGGGCATATCGGTATTGACCGGCATCTTCGAATTGATCGAAGTCACAACATTAACCACATTGACCGGCGTTACCATATTTCCAGACGATGTTGCGCTGGACACATTACTTAATCCCAAGGAAATCGTTCCGGATTGCACTTTAATCATGATCGGAGATTGGACTTTGGTCTTGCCGTCTGAAACGACAAATGTCACCAGATAAGAACCATTCTGCCCGGTATAGGGTCGCCAGGAAAATGTCTGGTTGGATTTGTCAAAATTCGCCCCAAACGGCAAGTTGAGCGCCGAATAGGCCAACGGATCCTGATCCGCGTCGGTCGCCGCGACTTGGAAGGTCAATTGTTGATTTTCAAAAACGGTTTGATCGCCGAGCGGATTGAATTCCGGCGGATGATTGGCGGTTTGCAACTCAATTGGCGGAATAATCGGATGCAAATTGGCGTCACTGATTATCAGAGAAACAATTTCTTGAGAACTGGCGTCATTTTGATCGGTAATTTTAAAAGTCACCGGATACTTCCCTGCCTGATTATACGCCGGGACCCAGCTGAACGTATGTGTGTCTTGGTTCCAAACCGCGCCCGGCGGCAGACCCGTGACAGAATAGCTTACAGTATCGCCGAGATCCAGATCATAGCCACTGACTGTAAAAGTCAGCATATTGCTAACATAAGCCGTCTTGGTCCCTATCGTATTTAATGCCGGAGGACGATTGACATGATTCACCGTGATTTTAAAAGTCTTGGCTGCAGCGATTTTGCCGTCACTGACCGACACTGTCACGGTGTGATCACCGGCCTGTCCCCAAGCCGGAGTCCAGGATAAAACTTTCGTCTCCGAGTTGATCGCGGCATCGCCGTTCAATCCAGATACGGAAAATGTCAAAGCGTCGCCGTCCGGATCCGAAGCTGACAAAGGCACGGTCAACGCGCTCCCTTCGTTCGCGGTCTGATCCAAGACCGGGTCTAAAGTCGGCGCATGGTTGACTTTGTTGACCGTAATGTTAATCACTTTTTGAACATTGAGCGACCCGTCCGAAACCTGAAACTTCACCGGCCAAGTGATATTTCCCTGATTATTCGCCGGTGTCCAAGTAAATTTTTGCGTTAAGGGGTCAAAAACCGCTCCGTTTGGAAGATTTGGCGCCACGGAATATGTCACAGCATCACCGTCCGGATCAGTCGCGGCAATTGTTAAGCTGAATTCTTTTTCCGCATCCGTGGTCTGATCAGACAGCGCCGCGAACTCCGGCGGGCGATTCACATGCATAACCGTGATCTTAAAGGTCTGGGTGGAACTCAACTTCCCGTCCGAAACAGACACGGTCACCGTATGATCGCCCGTTTCACCCCAAGCGGGAGTCCAGGTCAGTTTTTTTGCCGCGGCATCGATCTTGGCGTTGGAAGTCAGCCCGGCAACGGAATAGGTCAACGGATCTCCGTCCGGATCAGAAGCGGATAATATTAAGGTGAATTCCGACCCTTCATAGGCGGTTTGATCCACTACCGCGTCCAAAACCGGCGGTTGGTTGACTTTGTTTACCGTAATATTGATAATCTTTTGCACGGTATTCGTTCCGTCGGAAACTTGAAACGTCACCGGCCATGTCCCGTATTGCGCATAATCCGGCGTCCAATTGAATTGCCGCGTATCTAAATCAAATGTCGCGTTTTTGGGAAGCGTTGACACAAGATAATAGGTCAAAGGATCATTGTCCTGGTCGGTTGCCGATATCGTGAAGTTCACCGGTTGTTGGGGATTAACGGCCGGCACAACCACAGGATCAAATACCGGCGGATGATTGAACTTCGTAACTGTAATTTTAAAACTGCCGGATACCGCGTCTTTACCATCAGATGCCGTCACGGTGATCGGGTAAATCCCGGCTTGACCTTCCGTCGGCGTCCAAGTCAACATGCCGGCGCTGGCATTTAAGGAAGCGCCTTGCGGTAAATTCGTAGACGTAAAACTCAACGAGTTCGGATAAGAATCCGGGTCAGCGGCCGGAATCGAAACAGTTATCGACGATCTTTCTTCAACGGTCCGATCCGTGATGGTCCCGATAACCGGCGGTTGATTCTTTTTAATCACCGTAATCGTAATTTGATGCGTAACCGGTGTATGACCATCGGTCACAGTGAAAGTTACTGGATAAGTTCCCGCTTGCCCATAATTCGGCGTCCAGTCGAATGTCCGGGTGTCAGGATTGAATGACGCGTTAACGATCGTACGATCCATGGTGTATGTTAAGGGGTCGTTCTCCGGATCTTGCGCGGACACGGTGAAATGCAGTGTTTCGGTTTCCTGAATAGTCCAATCACGGATATCAACCCATTTCGGCGCCTGATTCGGCGGCGGCGCGGGTTGAGTCACGGTGATATGGACATTTTCCACGTCGGATAATGCCCCTTTGTTCACTGTAAAAGACACCACCGCAGAGCCGACTTGATCTAAGGTCGGTGTCCAAGAAAAGGTTTTGGAGTTCTGGTCAAATGCTGCTCCGGTCGGCAAATTTGAAGCTGAAAAAACCAAAGAAAGCCCAGTAGCATCATCTGGATCAGTCGCGTAAGCGGTAATCGATAGGGTTTGTTTCGCTTCTACGGTTTTATTCCCAATAAAAGTCAAAACCGGACGTTGGGGAACATCGGTCACCGTAACCGCAACCGTTTCCGAAGCGGTCAATTTCTCGTCGGATACGGTAAAAGTAACCATATACGGATCAGTCCGGCCTTGGGTATAGGACGGCTTCCAAGTAAAGATTCGCGTCGCCGGGTCAAAGGTCGCGCCTGGCGGCAATCCGGCAACCGTATAGGTCAATGTGTCTTGCGTATCTTTGTCTGTGGCGAGTACCGTGAAACTCTTTTCCACGTTTTCCGTAAAGGTCTGGCTTCCGATGGAATTAAATGTCGGAGCGCGATTGACTGTGATTTTAAAAGTTTGCGCGGCGCTTAAACCTCCTGGATCTATCGCCGTCACGGTAACATTATAAATATTCGTTGTCTGACTCTGTCCCACCCCCGGAGTCCAGGAAAACTTTTTGGTCGCAGGATCAACTGCGGCATCGGACCCGGCCGGCAATCCGGCGATCGCGTAAGTTAAAGTATTGCTATCCGGATCCGCGACGGGCAAGGTCACAGTGAGTTTGGTCCCTTCATTGATAGTCTGGTTTCCAATCACGTTAAATGTCGGCGCGCGGTTCACGGTAATTTTAAATGTTTTCGCATCACTCATATTTTCCGGATCTGTCGCGGTCACGGTAACATTATAAATATTCGTTATTTGACTTTGTCCCACCGCCGGCATCCAGGAAAACATTTTCGTCACCGGGTCAACTGCGGCGTCGGAACCTGCCGGTAATCCAGAGATTGTGTAGGTTAAGGCATCTCCATCCGGATCGGTCACCTGTAAAGGAAATGACAATTTTACCCCTTCATTCGTAGTTTGGTCCGCAATGGCACTTAAGGTCGGCGATCGATTAACATGATGAACCGTAAGGGTAAAAGTTTTAGAATCACTCAACGGAATTTTCCCGGAATCGGTCACAGTGACCGTCACCGGATAATCCAAATGATTTACCGTTTTTCCGACGAACAATCCTTGCGGCGGAGTCCAAGAAAGTTTTTTAGAAATCGGGTCAATTTGAGCGTCAACCGGCAATCCGGTCAGAGAATAAGTCAAGGCATCGCCGTCCGGGTCCGTGGCCTGCAAAGTATAGGTAAAAGCGCTGCCTTCATTAACGCTTTGGGGGTCAATGGCGCTTAAGCTTGGCGGCCGATTTACATCAATGACCGTAATAGCGGCAGTTTCAACATCCGTTAAAGCGCTGTCCGATACCGTAAACTTCACTATATAAGGAGCATCACGGCCTTGGTTAAAGTTCGGCGTCCAGGTCAAAGTCCTGGTAGCGGCGTTAAAAGTCGCGCCGTCCGGCAAATCGCTGGCGGAATAAGTCAAGTCATTACCATCCGGATCCGAAGCAGAAACCATTAGACTCAGGGTATCGCCTTCATTAACACTTTTGCTGGGTATGACGTTAAATGCCGGCGGGCGGTTGTAATTGCCAACGGTAATCGCCATGGTTTGCGAGGTTGTCAAAGAACCGTCAGTGACGCTAAATTTTATATAGTACGGCTCCGGACTGCCCTGATTATAATTAGGCGTCCAAGTCAATGTGTGGGTGCTGGTATTGAAAACCGCGCCAACCGGTAATGGAGTGCCGTCCGGCACACCGGAAGCAGAATAAGTCAATGCGTCACCGTCGGGATCAGACCCGGTTACAACAATAGGTGTTATGGCGCTATTTTCCAATACACTTTGGTCATTGATATGATTTAACACCGGAGGTTGATTAACATTATTGACCGTGATCGCAACCGTTTCGGAAGCGGACAAAGTTCCGTCGAACACAGAAAAAGTAAAGGAATAATTGCCAGCTTGCGTATAATCCGGCGACCAAGAAAACGTTTTTGTCGCGGCGTTAAAACTCGCATGATTTGGCAATGGCAAAGGACTAACGCTGTAAATTAATGTGTCTTGCGTATCCATATCACTGCCGGATATTGTAAAACTCTTCGTATCTCCTTCATTAATACCCTGGCTTCCGATATGATTGAGGGTCGGGGCGTGATTCTTATGTTTAATAGTAATTGTAAATGTTTGGGAAGCGCTTAAATTTCCCGGATCTTTTACTGTGACGGTCACATTATAGGAAGTATCCTGCGCAACAATCGGCGGCGTCCAGGAAAAAATTTGGGTGACCGGGTCGATTGTCGCGTTGTTGCCGTTAGGTAATCCGGCGATGCTGAACGTCAAAGCGTCGTTGTCTATATCCGACGCTGACAAATTGATGGTGAACGCGATGCCATCATCTTTAGTTATCGAAGCTATTGGGCTTAAGATCGGGGCATTGTTCGTATGACTCACCGTGATCTTAAACGATTGTGAGACACTTAAATTACCCGGATCTTTCACCGTAACTGTTATGTTGTAAATACCCGCTTGTCCCGCCGCCGGAGTCCAAGTCAGCTTTTTCGTGCTCGGATCAACCGCGGCATCAGAGCCACCCGGGAAACCGGTCAGCGTGTATGTTAATACATCGTTGTCCGGATCGGAAGCCTGTAAGGTATATGATAATTTTATTCCTTCACTCGCCGATTGATCGGGAATGGCGCTTAAGGTTGGAGCTCGATTAGTATGACTCACTGTAATATTAAATGTTTGAGCTGCGCTCGCATTGCTGGGATCTTTTACCGTCACGGTCACTGGGTAAACCCCAGCCTGCCCGGCCAACGGAGTCCAAGAAAGAATCTTCGTGCTTAGGTCAACTGCGGCGTCCGAACCTGCCGGAAATCCCGATAACGAATAAGTTAGCGTGTCGCCATCCGGATCCGAAGCTTGTAAGGCATAGGTAAATTTGGCGCCTTCCTGCGCGGTTTGAGGGGTTATGGCGCTCAATAAGGGCGTTTGATTCACATTGGCGATGTGAATCGGCACAACTTCGGATGCAGTAACTGTCCCATCGGAAACAGTAAAGGTCATCGTATAATCGCCAGCCTGCGTATAATTCGGTGTCCAGTCAAACGTCCGGGTGCTAGGATTAAAATAGGATTGTAAAGCGCCGCTCGCGCTATAAGTTAACGTGTCTTGTTGATCAAGATCGCTTCCGGAAATCGTAAATTTCATTGCCGTTCCTTCCGAACCGCTCTGGCTTCCTATATTATTAAGCGTGGGCGGACGGTTTACATTGACAACGGTAATGCTTACGGTCTTGGTTACGGAATCTGTACCATCGGTCGCAGTAAATACGACATCATAGGTTTGACCGCCTTGATTATAGTTTGGTGTCCAGGAAAATAGTCCAGAACTCGTGTCAAACGTGGCGCCTAAAGGCGTTCCCGACACGGAATAGGTAACTTTGTCGCCATCCGGGTCAGTCGCAGACACATTAAACGTTAAAAACGAATTTTCATTGACTGAGGGATTTGGGAGCGTATTAAAAACCGGCGGTTGGTTTGCCGGCGCTAAAATCGTAAATGTGCCGTTTTGAGGAGTTACATTGGTGTCGTTGAATACGGCTTTCGTAAGTTGCAAAGCGCAAGTCGTATTTTTGACAGCCGTACTTTTAACGTTAAATCTGACATTAGCCAAAACACCATCTTGAGCGGGAAAAACATCGGTTTGATAAACCGCGATTTTGATGATCCCGGGAGTCGCGATATTGGAAAAAAATTGCGCGCCGGACGTGATGGTTCCGGCTTCCGCGGAAACAACCTGTAATTTGTTAGCGTCATATGTCAGCCAAAGATCAATCGCGAAAACCGAAGGCACTGTATTATTTTGAACGCTGATCGAGACCGAAACCCCGTTTTGTCCCGGCAAGCCGGAAGCATCCGAAACAATAGCTTCCGTAGCCTGCGCCAGGTTCGGGACTAAGAAAAATATCAAACCAGCAAACAAAATTTTGTTGATTTTCATATATTTTCCCTTCCGTTTCGGTACCGGTACAAAAAAAAGCCCCTGCAAAGAGGGGCGAGTCAATAGTCAGATTGAAAAAGCTATTGGCAACCAGACAACCATATCCGTTGGTCATGCACCCTAATCGGGCCCCCATTTTGTAGGGGCACCCCTTGTGGGTGCCCACGCGGATTTAGGCTCACGGCTTTGCGTCCCACTCTTTCGAGTAGTTTGCCACCAAATATAGTAATTATAAAAGAGCAGTCCTATTGCCTAATTAAAATATACCACCAAATCGGGCATTTTGCCAGTTTTTTATTTTCGCGTCACCGTCGTAGGAGCCCCCCCCCCTACAATTTTGTTTCGACCGGAAACTTATCAATCAACCCGATCGCTTTCTTTGCAATCAATACTGCGTCAAAAGCGCTCACTTGTCCGTCAGCGGAAACGTCCGCTTTCATCACTTTGTCTGTTGTCAAAGTGATGATTCCCACCGCGTATTGCGCTGCTAATAACGCGTCAAACGCGGTTACTTTTCCGTCACCATTGACATCGCCGTATAACACCGCATCCTTGTTCGGCCGAAACATCACGATATCCGCGGCGCCGAGCGGCATAGAAAAACTTACCTCATTTCCGTTCGCGGTAAAGGTCAATTCCCCGGATTTAACGCTTTTTACGCTCTGGACCGTGAACGGCAGACGCACAGTAAATGTGACATTATCTTGCGGCGCACCCCGCCAATTCAACACAGTGATCAGCGCGCCCTGGTCCGCGATCAACATTGGCGCTTCAATCAACGGTAGACTGATTGAAACCGGCGGCGTGACTTGGGCGAGCGTCAGCGGATAAGACACATAATCGCGTTGAATATCCGAAAATGACAAGGGATTATATAATCCGTCGACCGCAGCATATTTTCCATACGTCCGGCTATAGCAATATCCCGGATACCAAGAATAATATATTGCCCGGCCGCTGCCAACGGGTGTCACAACAATCGCCGGTTTGCCGTCATCAAAACTCGCAGTTACCATCCCGACCGGCGCGTCCAACAAACCGCGGTTCCCATACGCCGCAAAACTTCCCATAGGGCCTTGACCGGTTTTGCCGCTGGATATAACTTCTTGCGACAATTCCGTCATCCCCGTCACATTTTTTAATAAGGAACACGGCTCATGATACCGGTCTTTGGTCCCGGCTTGCGGCACCATAGCCAATGTCCCGCCGGCCTTGACCCAATCCTTAATTCCCGCTTGTCCTTCTTCCGGGATATCCGGTTCGGTCACATATAATACCTTATATTTGGCCAACCCGGCCGGCGTCAGGTCGTCCTCGTCGACAAAATCGACCAGCACGCTCTTATGTTCTAAGGCAAAATATAAATTATAAACCTCACCGAGATAATTATTGACCGCCAATCCCTCATCCCAATAATCGGTAGAAATATTGTCCCAAGCCATGGAACTGCGCGGCATTAAAATCGCCACAGCCGAACCGGCTGGTTTGCCCGGCCAAAATATATCTTCGCTCGCCGCAATCATCCCATGCGCTTCTGCCATTTTGGACATGATGGATTTCATCTGACTGCTGTCGGAATAACAATTTCCCGGAAATACATATTCCGGGCCAAACACAAAATATTCAATCATCTTAGCGCCGCTGCCGGCTAAAGTTAATATTTTCTGGAGAATGCCGTTTTCCCGGCCGCCGGCTGACCGGGGGACAATATAGCCGCCAAAGGTTCCCCCGCTTTTTTGGGAAGAACTACGCAATTTCGCGGCGCGGTACGACCAGACAAACGCTGACCCGTCGCCAAACCAATCTTCGGTCCACAGCGTTGTGGCGCCGCGCATTCTGCCAAACTCAAACCAATCGTGACTGCCCATGGCCCGATCCGGGCTGGTTGTATCCGGATTATTGCCTAAGGTATGATTATAAAAACGGGAAGAAAAATTGTTCCAATTCGTGCTGACCGATACCCCCGGATAAAACCATTTTTCGAACGAGGCCGTGCTGTGGATAAAATACCGGGTTGATTCCCAGGAAAAAAACCGCATGGTCCAATAAAACAAACGTTTTGACGGTATGTCAATGGCTTTGCTGACTCCGATCGGCACCACCTGGTCCCAACTCGCGGCTCCGACATCCGCGGCGCTCAATCCTTGCTGCTGAAGATAATTGCGGAAATTGGTCAGGCCCGAAGGATTATTCGCGAGCTCCGTAAACATACTCGGGAAATACCAGCCCGGCTCATCGCAAAATACGTACGACACCATGTCGCGCAAAGAAAATCCCGCGTCGGTAAACGATTTGGCAATCCCTTTAATCTGATCATCAACTTTTTGGGGGGTCACGTTCGAGTCGGAATCAAAGGCATAACCGGTTAAACAATAAATGGCCCAAGCGTAACGGGTAAATCCCAGATCATTCATGATATTTTTAACCGCCTTGGTCGGCGGGGCCATAAACACATTCATCCCGGTATTTGCCAAATGCTGCATACCTTCACGCCAGTCCCGTTTATCGTCGTCGCCGCCGATAAACCGGTCAATAATCGGAAAGTTTTTTGGCCGTAGATTTGCGTCCAATGTAAACCCTTCCAAAGTGTCCCAATATCTCACCTGATTATAATCCGCCATAGTCGCGACTTTGGCATTGCCATTGTCGTCGCGCCAAATATTGATTCCTAAATTCGGACTATAACCGAACAGCTCCGTAGAACCCGCATCCAATTCGCCGGTTTCATCAACTTTGATTTCAAAGTCAATCACTGTCGCGTCGATTGTGCCGGCATCCGTGCCGCGGATGTTGAGCGTGGTCACTACGGGATAACGTCCTAGATAAGAATTCGGATAAGCCTTCATCGCCTTATCCGCCTGAGTTGTGTCAAAAGTCAACCAATCGCTCCAAGCACTGCCTTTAGGCACGGATTTAACCGCACTGTTCAAAGTCATGGTAAAACTTGTTGCAGCCAAAGGCGCCGCGCCGCCGCGCGATACAACGCGGGCGCGAACTTTAAAAGTCGGAAATGGACTCACGCTGATCGCGACAGTCTGGGACGCGGTTAATGAGCTATCGGATATTATAAATGTGACATTATACGGCGTGACACTCCCCTGACCAAAGGCCGGCGTCCATTGAAAGGTTTTCGTTGCCGGATCAAAAGTCGCGCCCGGCGGCAAAGTCCCGGCGCTAAACGTCACCGCATCGCCATCCGGGTCACTCCCCGCAACCGTGAATTTCAATGTCCGGCCTTCCGCCACTCCCTTATTGCTGATGGCATTGAGCGTTGGCGGACGATTGACATTATTGACTGTGATCGCGATGGTTTCAGAAGCAGTCAATGCGCCGTCGGATACGGTAAATTTGACGGAATACGGCGTGACTTGACTTTGCGTATAACTCGGTTTCCATTGAAATGTCTTGGTTGACGCCGTAAATGTCGCGCCGCTCGGCAAACCGCTCGCGCTATAAGTCAACGTGTTCCCGTCCGGATCGCTTCCGGAAATCGTAAAACTCAACAAATCGTTTTCATTCACGCTCTTACTGCCGATCGGGTTGAGCACCGGAGGATTATTAACATAAACAGTCATCGCGCCCAACGCGACCCCATTACCCACCGGAGGTCCGGCAAGAGCTGAGTCCATCATCGCCAAAATTACAATTATAAAAAATAACAACAATATTTTTCTCATTTTCATATACCGACCTTTGCCTTTCCCGCTAAAAGTTTATCCTCGTAAAGCGAGTACGGGGATTGAATAAAAGCCATAAACAAAAAAAGCCCCTCTCTCAAGAGGGGCAAAAAATATAATTGCTCAATTTCTATATCGTTTGTAACCAGACAGCCTTATCTCGGTATACGGGATACGGTATACAGTAATTATGTTTGCTGTATCCCGTATACCGTTTTTCAGACTTAGGCTCACGGCTTTGCGTCCCACTCTTTCGAGTAGTTTGCCAAAAGTTAAATCATCAAAAGAGCAAATCAGCCTAAATTTGGCTGAACACGTTCATCTGATTAAAGTATAACATCTAAAATAGGGAAAATGCCACCAACAAATACGCGCCCCTCTCCTTTCGCAATCCCACGAGGGTAGCCATTACAACAAATTATTTGTTGTT
Source organism: Candidatus Omnitrophota bacterium (assembly GCA_015233495.1). GTDB lineage: Bacteria > Omnitrophota > Gorgyraeia > Zapsychrales > Zapsychraceae > JADFXQ01. The sequence continues at coordinate 11,331 of JADFXQ010000045.1, forward strand.
TTCCAGGGCTTTACGCGCGATCAATACCGCGTCCCAAGCCGAGACTTTTCCGTCATGCGAAATATCCGCTTTTTTGATCTGATCTGGAGTCAGGGTCACCAGCCCAACCACGTAGCGGGCGGTTAGGGCCGCGTCGTAGGACGTTACTTTTCCATCACCTGACACATCGCCGTCGATCTGGAAGTTTCTTTTTATGAGAACAATGCGATCAAAATGAACGGCATTCGGCTCATCCGATTTGCCAAAAGGATACGCCCCACCGGTAAACTTCAGGGAAACATATACGTCCCATTCTTGGTTGGGATTCGCCGGGTCATACTCTGACCATAAATGTTCCTGAAATTTCCAAGAGCGTGTCAGATAGAGGTAAGTCCACTCGTGAAGGGTAAAACGCGGGCCTTGATACCAATGGTATCCCGGTCCTGTGATGTCAGCGGCCTTGATCCGTTGGATAGACTGATTACTAGACAAATTTTTGGGAATCAATGTGTAAGTAGCCATGGGCATTGGCAGTTCCTGGTCTCCGGATTTCAAAGCGGCAAGTCCCAAGGCCGCGTCAGAATCAAGAAACAAGCCCGGCCCGTCCGGATCATCCCAGGCTAGAGGTGGCCCGATCAAATCAATGATGCTCTCCCGTGGTATAGCACAAAAAATATCAGGCAACGGTTCATATTCTTTGCCTGAGGAATACGTCTGTATAAAGGCGCTTACACCTTCGGAAACAGGAATAAATTGCAATTGACCATCCGATGTCCAATGACTGTATTTGGTCATTAATAAAGGATTTTCCGTCGCGGCGAGGGTCTGTTTTAAACGATCGGTAATCAATGCCAGCTTAAAAGGATAATTCTCCCATACGCCGCCGGCTGCCAAATAGCTGCCGATAATATCATTTCGCCAAGCCACGGTTGCCAAGTCAAGCTGCAACCGTAAATCACGCACCCGTCCCAATAACTCCGGCTTATCGGCGACAGCCGACAGCGCCTGACTAAACAAACTCTGTGCCTGACTGACAAAAGCATAATCAAAAAATCGATAGGGATATTGAGACAATTTCGAGCGCACCAAATCCACATATTGACGCAAAGCCGGCGCGGCCGAACCATAATACCCTTCTAAGAAATCATTGATCAGAACATTAAGATCCGTGTCAGGATTTCGCGCCAAGTGCGCAAAGATCCAAAAATTCATCTCATAAAACTGCGGGAACAACGACCCGTTGTCGCCGATAAATTCGTTTTCCTGGAAAAGACCATCGACGTTGCCTAACTGCTTATAAAATTTAAACTGATCATCCATCTGCCAGGTCAGCGGACAGAAAAAATGCATTCCCCGGAATATCGAATTGGCATAATCCCACGCCCAAAGATGCGGAGCGAATTGACTCCAGCCGCGCAAAGTTTGAAATTCCTCGGAATCCATGCCCCGCGGGAAATGCACCAGGGCCGATCTGCCGCTGGCCGCCGCGAAAACAATCACATTATCCCGGGCATGGATATTCAACGGTGGCTCGCTCGTCGCATTGTACGCCAAAGTCAGGATGTATTTACCCGGGTATTCTTTTTTGACCGCGTCAGCCACAGCATTGACAAATTGCAGCAGCAAACCCGACTCGCCTTCTTTCTTGGCTACTGCCCGGCATTTGGGACAATCGCAGATGGTCGCGTTCCCGCCATCATTAATCGAAACGGAAACATATGTGGCGTTCGGATAATTTTGGAAATCTTTTCGTACTTCTTCAATAACGATCCGCAGGACATCCGGATTCGTCAGGCATAATTGATTGCCGTTAGTCGCTGTCGAAGGAACGCGAACCCCATTGCGCATCGAGAAATATTCGGGATGATCTTTGAAATACTTTTCGGTTGGCACTAATAGATAAAAACTGTGATTGCCCGCCCGGCCGCGAGACACACCGTCTCCCCACTGGGGATCCGGTGTGGCAATGTTCACACAGTTGCGCACGGCGAAACGGGTCCACCCCGCGTGGTCGGAATACGACCGCACATCACCCAGATGGCAATAATTTTCCCGATACATAAAATAGGGGTGAGTATGCTTATCTAAATCAGAAACCGAAAGATCCGAAATCGATGGGACTTTTTCTGACCAGGCCGTGTACCAGCGACAGCCGCATACGTTTTCCAGAAAATCATAAACTCCGTACAATGTGCCGCGCGGTCTCCCCCCGGAAATTATCAAGCTGCCGTCGACCGTGCGGATCACCGAATCTTCCGGCCCTAATTGATTGGGATCAATTCCATGGGCGCGGGCAAAGCTCGTGTTCCCCACATAAATCCCCCGGCCATCCGCATTGGGGAGAGCCGCGATCTGAAAATCAGCGCCGGATATTCGTTTCAAATAGGCGCAGAGTTCTTGGGCTGCCGTCACCTCCGCAGGAATCGAACGATCTTCCAATATGACCGGTAAGAGCGCCTGTTTAGCGCGGGCCAACACCACACGACTCGAATTGCTATTATCTGGCTTAGCTTCTTCCGGGCTAAAACAAATAAACAAAGGCAAGCAGACCACAATGATTAAGAAAATTGTATTTTTGAGCATAGTGTCAATTCGAATATGTTCGCTAACCAGAAATACGAATATCGCTAAACCGGCATATTCCGCTCGATCGAAATTGGGGGAAGTTAACCAGCAATTAAAGTATAGCATCTTTAACGCCGCTCCGCCCAACAATCGATCAATGTACAGCGGTGAAGAACCGCTCCTATTTTTAATGGCAAATTTTTAGTATTTTTCCGTAGAGAAAATCAACAAATTGCGAAGGCAAATCATCCCTCCCGCAAAATCACCGCAAAAAAATATTTTGTGTTTATTTTAAAAATCGGATAAGATTTTTTGGCTGTCTTACCGCAGCCGGGGGGTATCGCGGTCGAACATCGTTCTTTTTACGAAGAATCCCAGCACAAGCGGATTTGAATCCGCGGGGGATGCGGCGGTTTTTCAAAAACCAAATAACGAAAATGTTCGAATAGCCTTTGGCTAAAGTCACGCAGACTGCCAAAGCTCCTGACCGCGATCAACGATCCGCGCTCAATCAATTGGTTGATTGTGTGTGCGATGTTGATCAGGGCATGCCAAATTTTCATGCTCACTTCGTCTCTGGAATAAAGATGTTCTAAACGATATCCCTCATTTTTTTGCGTGTTGTTGCCTTCGTTTTCAATCTTCCATCGGCACCTCCCGGCCCGCGCCAGCGGCCTCACGGTTGATTCGCCCAAGTTTAAACCCCCGCTGACCAACCATGTGTAATCGCAATTTTGCCGTCCGTCTTGCGTTTCCTTGCATTTTAAAACATTAAATATCCGTCGCTGATCCCAATGCCGCAAATTGGTAATCCATTTATATTCCGTTGTCTTCACGACCCGGCGGCGCTCGTTCTTTGGTTTTGCCCGAACCAACCGATCGCTGTGACTGCGGCTATGCCGGGCCTCAATATCTTTTTTCTCTTCGTCGATCAATGTTTTTTCCATGCCCGGAAAACGCCGCTTGATCATTTCAATCCACTG
>JADFXQ010000046.1 GCA_015233495.1 Candidatus Omnitrophota bacterium
GATTGCTATGATGTCATATAAAACAAAAACAAATTACGGAAAGGTGGTAAACAAAAACCGCCTTTCCGTAATCGTTAGTTTACTTATTGCGATGTCGCGGTTAAAGTCAGCTGGCCGGAATAATCGCCCGAAGCGTCATTGTTCGTAAAAACATCACAATCCTGATCATTTCCCTGAGCATCTTTTTTGGTACAAATACCCACGTCAAAACGGAAAAATTTTCCTAATGTCAAATCCGCCGGCTCTAATGTAACCACTGTCCCAGCGTAGGCCTTTAACCGTTTCATGTTATACGTTAAATCCGCGGTCGGCTTATATGGCTGTTTTGTAGTCGGATCTACACCGCCCTGTTGTCTCTCCACTGTCAAAATAGCATGATCTCCCAAACCTTTGATTTGACCCGTAGGTTTAATCTCGTTAGCAGCGTCATACGTGATGGTCACAGACTGAATCGTTACGCCAGCTCCGGGTGTGATGCCGTCGGCTTGCACGGGACTCAAATAAATTTGGTAATACACATTCGAAGTATAAATGCCATTTTTTGTGTCAAAACTCAAAGCGCCTGCCTTATTAAAATCCAGCACCCCATTGGTGACATCTATTGGGGTTGTTTCGACATTGTCCACAATTTTTTTCACTACCGCAACAACCTGGGTCGCAGCTGGAACATGCGCGTTCAATGTCACAGCTGGCACTGTCCAATCTTTCGCCTGCGCCGCCTGACTCAACAGGCACGTGAAAAATACCGCGGCAATCAATAACATAAGTTTTTTCATAGCATCCTCCTTAAATTGTTTAATGATTTTTGCGTGTATCCTACTTGCCAAACTACATCTCACCTAAGGAAAACTTGATCTCCGTTGAAAAGTCTCCCGCGCTGATCCCCGGGTAAGCCAGCAAGCGATATAAGACCTTGAACTCCGAAGACGTCCCTTGTTTATCAGAAAAAAATATCGGCTTATCCTCCAAAGGAACGGATTTAAAATCCGGGAAATCCGTTTTGCCTTGTTCCTCCCCGGCCGGCTCAACTTTAAACGAAAAATAATCGTTTTTAATTTGTTCGCCTTTCGGGTTGGTTAGAGGCGTGCTGATATTTTGAATGACCGAATACGGTTTCATTAAATTGGACGCCACCTTTACTGTCAATTCCTGGATCTGCGGCGGCATACTCGGCAAAATATTGGTAAAATTCAGGCCGTCCGGCGGGGTCACCACTGTCACCTTAAAAACCGGAACAATCTCCACTTCAACATCAATCGTAAAATTTTCTTTCTGAGTCGACGTGTCAACATCATATTGCAACTGGCCGCGAAAAATCCCGGCTTTTTGCAGTTTTGCCTTATCCGGATTAAATAAAAATTTAATAAAAACGTCATCTTGTTTCAAATGACCGTCATAAACCGTGGTCCGCTGGCCAACCAATCCTCCCAATTCTTTCGTGTCTTGACCGGCATTGCTTTCGATCTTGACCAGCAAAACATCGCGGCCGATTTCTTCAAAACTATCATTCTGCAGGGGCTTGATAATTTCCTGGTCGATCTTCACCGCGCCGCCGGGATTGCCGGTAAAAACAAAATGGATCAGACCTTCTTCCGTTTTATTTTCTTCATAACGCAAAGCAAGGCGGCGGCTCTTCGGCTCTTCTAAAGTGATTTTCGATTCATTGGCGCTTTCGACCTGCAAAGGTAAATATACCATATCAACGTCGTTTGTGCCAATCGACCGCGCTGTATAAACAATTCGGCCGTTAAAATCAGTATTGCCGACCAATTGATCTCCCTGCACAAGATAGGAAACCGTCAACATATCACTCCCGCCCGCGGCCGCCGAAGAATAAATCATTTGCTCGCCTTGCGGCAAATAATCCAAATTCTCCTGATACAAAGTGCCGGCCGTGTTCGATCCCGCGATGGTATAAGTTTTTACCGCGGCAGGCGGCAAAATATATCCTTGATTGTTGCTCAAAGGCTCAATCAGGCGTTGAAACACCTGATAGGGCTTGCCATCCGTGGAAGTGATCCGAATCCGCACTTCCTGGTTCATTTGTTGGGCAATATCATTCCGGTTAATCCGCAAAGTGGATCCGCCATTGAGCGGCATAGCCGTCAAAGTCAGTTCCGCGCAACTGACCCGCGTCCAAAGACCCATCGCACATATAAGGCCAATTACCCAAATTTTGAATAAATTTCTAATTTTCATGGCTCATCCTTCCTATACTTAAGTTAATAGCAATTATTGTACCAAGTCGGATTAAAAATTGATGTATTTTCAATAAATATTACGCTGAAAACTATTGGTATCAAATGAGATGCGGATGTGAAAAAAATAATTTTTATTTTTGGCTAATTTTCACACAAGCGCTGGTAATTGTGTCTATTTTTATAAACAAAAATGTTTAATATTAAAGACGTCGTACCCGGGCTAACCGGGTCTTCCCGCGCCTTTAACTCCCTTTATTTTATAGGAATGCCCTTGATCTTTGCCAATTTCCCTGCCTAAAGAACGCGCCATGCCTTCCACGCAAAACAAACAATCCTCGGGCGCATCATTAAGGCAAATTTTCCCCGGATAAAGTTGATAATGCTGGCGATGCCGAGTCGGCGTGACATTCGGCATCAAAACATTTGCGCCGCAGGATAAGGCTTTTTGCCGGCCTTGGGGGTCAATCGATCCCATGGCGGTCGTGGCAGGAATATGCGTGTTTTTTGTGATAATCCGCAGTAAAGCCACAGTTTTCAAGGTCATTGCCAAAGTGCCGCTCGCCGCGTCTTTCAGCGGCGTCAAAGGATTGGCAATAAACGGACCAATGCCGATCATGTCTAAATCAAGCTGTTCCAAAAGCAGGATATCCTCCGCAAGCGTTTCTACGCTCTGGCCGGGAAGCCCGACCATTATACCGGAACCGACTTGAAACCCGGCGTCCCGCAGAATGGACAAACAGCGCAAACGTTCCTTTAGCGAAGAGTCCGGCTTCAAGGCCTGATAAATTTTCTCCGACGAGGTTTCAAAACGCAGTAAATACCGATCCGCGCCCGCGGCTTTTAAAGCCGCGTATTGCGCGGCGGTTTTTTCGCCTATGGACAAAGTGACTGCCAAATCCGTGTCCTGCTTGATCTCGGCGATCAAGCTTGTCAAATCCCCCAGCGGATAGCAGTCATTCTCGCCGGACTGCAGAACAATGCTTTTATAACCGAGTTGATGGGCCGCCCGCGCCGCGGCCAAAATTTCGGCCGGCGCCATTTGATAACGCTCAATCTGCCGATTGGACCGGCGCAAACCGCAATACCAACAATCCCGGGCGCAGACATTAGAAAACTCGATCAAACCGCGCAAATGCACTGCCTCGCCGCAATATTCCAGGCGGACCCGGTCAGCCTCGGCAAACAATTCCGCGGAATTGTCGGAATTAAAATGTCTAATAATTTCTGCGCGGGTCAAGTGTTGACATCCTCAAATAGAAATGTTAAATTTAATACAAATGAAAGGAATAATTATGACCGTTAAAGATTTAGAACAACAAATTCTCAAACTTAATACCGTGGAAAGAATCCACGTCGTAGAAAACATCCTTGACAGTCTGCACACTCCCGATCCAAAAATTGAAAAAGCCTGGATTGCTGAATCAGAAAAACGTTATGCCGATTTTAAAAAAGGTTTAATTAAAAGCGTGCCTTATGAAACCGTCCTAAAACGCCTAAATAAATGAAGACTCTTTTCCTTGCGAAAGCCACCTTTGAACTTTACGAAACAATTGACTTCTATGATTATCCGTCTCCCGGCTTAGGAAGCGCATTCCTGCAAGAATTTAAAGAAACGATGGAATTTATTAAACTATTTCCCGAGGGATGGCAAAAAACAGGCCTCAACACTCGTAAATGTCTGCTGAAAAAATTTCCTTACATGATTCTTTATATCGCAGAAAAAAATAGAATAATCATTACCTCCATAGCCCATCAACACCGCCATCCCCGGGCTTATTTAAGTTAAAGATACAGATCCCGTTCGCCGTTTTTGATCCGTTCATAATATCCTCTAAACTGCTCGTATGCCGACGGCATTTTGGCTTGAATTTCCCGAATTTCTTGTTCCAGGACCGGCTGGGCGGCGCGGCGGGTTTCCGCGCTGGCGAAATCGTCCAACCATTCCTGAAACGTCAATACCGCGTTCAACTTGCAAAATTTTCCCTCCGTGCCTTGCCGCAATAAATCCATTATGCATTTGCCGGTGCGGCCGCAGCGGTACCCGGCCGTGCAGAACGAAGTGATATATCCTCGGGCCGCCAAATCGCGGATCAAATCGTCTAGCGACCGTTCATCGCCGAGAATAAACTGCTGTTTGGTTTTTTCCTGCGCTGACACACAGTCGGCATAACCGCCGATCGCGATTTTCGACGAAGCGTCCATCTGGGTCACTCCCATAGCCAGCGCCGCGTCGCGGATCGCCGCTTTCTCCCGCGCCGTGATGATCATGCCCGTGTACGGCACGGCCAGACGAATAATCAAAATAATCCGTTGAAAATCCGCATCCGAAACCAGATACGGCCAATCCGGCGCAATCACAGAATTGAGCGCCGGCACTAACCGCGGAAAAGAAATCGTGTGACAGCCAATGCCCAGACTCCGCTCCAATTCCTGGGTGTGCGCGACCAAACCCAGCAGCTCATAACGCCAATCATAAAGACCAAACAAAGCGCCGATTCCGACGTCATCCATGCCGGACTCCAAGGCCCGGTGCATACAGTACAACCGCCACAAATAATTTCCTTTGATCGTTTCCGCCGGATGCATCCGCTCATAAGTCGGCTGATGATAAGTTTCCTGAAAAACCTGATAAGTCCCGATCCCGGCGGCGTGAATTTTCTTAAGATCCTCGACGGAAAACGGCGGAGCGTTGACATTGACCCGGCGGATCGAGCCGACGCCGCGGCGCGTCTTGACCTGAAAAGCGTAAATCGTTTGCAAACTTTCCACAATGTAATCCACGTCATTTCGCGGATGCTCGCCATAAACCGCGATCAACCGCTTATGCCCAATCTGCCCGGCCAAAACCGCGATCTCTTTCTTAAGCTCATCGGCATTCAACACCTTGCGCCGCGCGTCGGAGTTCGACCGGCTAAACCCGCAATAAGCGCAAGCGTTCACGCAATAATTTCCCAAATATAACGGCGCGAAAGTCACAATCCGGTTGTCATAAACTTTAAGTTTTACTTTTAAAGCCGTGTCCCGCATCAAAGCCAAATGATCCGGATCCGTGACCTGAATCAAAGCCGCGGTTTCCTCAAGCGTCAAATCCTGAATCGCCAAAGACTTTGCCAAAATCCCGCGCAACCGCGCCCCATCCGGAGGCCGTGCCAAACGCAATTTTTCCGGAATATCCGCGGCCGCAATAAAATCCCGGCTGCCATCCATATACTTTAATATTTCTCCGCCGCGGATCCGTTGACTCATCCACGACAAATTATCGGTTTCCACTTCCATCATTTTCTCCTTCCGGCTTTCTCAATCCTGCTTTCCTGAATACATAATCAATAGCAAAACCGCGCGCCCCCCCACTCAACACCCAAACGGCTCCAGCACCCGGCGCAGCACTCCCTGCAATAAAGCGATACAAACTCCATAATTCGTGATCGGCACCCCTGCCTGTTGCGCCGCCGCGATCCGGGCGAGCATTTCCCGGCGAGTCAAAGCGCAGGCGCCGCAATGGATGATCAGCTTATAATCTTTTAAATCATCCGGAAAATCCCGGCCGGCAAAAGTATCAATCCGCAAATCTTTCCCCGTATACTGCCTGAGCCAACGCGGAATTTTCACCCTGCCGATATCATCTTCCAGCGCGTGATGCGAACACGCTTCCGCGATCAAAACCCGGTCTCCGTCGAACAAATGATCAATCGCCGCCGCGCCCTTGACCATAGAGCGCAAATCGCCTTTATACCGGGCGAATAAAATCGAAAAAGTCGTGCATTTAACCGACTTCGGCGTATCCGCCACCATTTTCTGCACCACCTGCGAATCGCAGATCACCACATCCGGAGGCTGATTCAACCGGCTTAATAAACTCGCGTACTCCCGCTCCTTGACCACCAGCGCGGCCGCGTCATTATCCAAAAGATCCCGGATCGCCTGCACCTGCGGCAAAATCAACCTGCCTTTGGGCGCCGCTAGATCAATCGGCACCACCAATACCGCTAACCCGGCCGGCGGCACCAGGTCGCCGGCAATCGCCGGAGGATTTAAAAATTCTTCCGGACAAACTGCCAGAATATGTTTTTTAAACGCCGAAACATAACCCTCCCGCGCCGGCAAATCCACGCATGAACAGGTCAAGCTGTTAGGCGTCACCAAGCGCAAAACAGCTAAAAATTCCGCGGAAGGTTTTTTAATGTCCGCCTTATTCACCACCGCGATCAAAGGGATTTGCTTTTCCCGGCAAATATTCGCGATCAACTCCTCATATTCAGTCCACAAATCCGGCTCCAGAATCAAAAGCCCGATATCCGAGCGGTCAAAAATCTTATGGGTTTTTTGCAGGCGCAATTGGGCTAAAGCCGAACGATCATCCACCCCCGCCGTATCCAAAAACAATACCGGGCCGACGGGCAAAAGCTCCATGACCTTTTCCACCACATCGGTAGTCGTGCCGGGCAAAGGCGAAGTGATCGCGTAATCCTGACCCAAAACCATGTTGAGCACACTGGACTTCCCGACATTCGTCCGGCCAAAAATGCCGATCTGCAAACGCAATGATTTCGGAGTTGATTGCATATTTTAAATTTCCATTTAAAATGTGAAAGAGCCTATTTTTTAAAGCCCAAGGACGTTAAATTTTCCGGCGACAATACCGAATCAACTGTTGCCTTTCCCAATTTCTCCTCGAGAAAACTCCGGATCGAATCCCGCCCGGAGGCCGCAAACTCCTGAACCAAAATTTGGGCGCGCTCATACCCAATCACCGGTAAAAAAGCCGTGACTATCGAAGCCGTGTTTTCCCAATTCCGCCGGCAATTGTCCGCGTCTTTATGAATGCCAAGCACGGTCCTGCGCAAAATCTCCGCCGCCTTGCCCAGCAGCTCAATCGATTCTAACAACCCATAAGCGACCAACGGCAAAAATTCACAAATCTGCAATGTCCCCCGGCTCACCGCCTCGCTAATCATCTGTTCATTGGCCCTGACCCGCATCCCCGCCTGCATCACCGCCTCACAAGCGACCGGATTAACCTTACCCGGCATAATCGATGAACCCGCCTGCACCGCGGCAAGATGGATATCGCCTAACCCGTTTAGCCAGCGCAGATCGTTGGCAATTTTAATCATATTGCCTGCCGCGGCGTTAAGCATACCCGCGACCTCGACAAAACAATCGGCATTCGCGGTCTGGTCAACCGCGTTTTCCCCGCGGCTTAAATTCAAACCCGTGACCTCCCGCAGTTTTTCAATCACCAAAAAAATATATTCCCGCGGCGCGCCCAATCCTGTGCCCACGGCAGTGCCGCCCAGATTCGTGACCCGCAGCCGCTCTTCGCATTTAAAAGTCCGCCAGCGGTCCCGGCCAAAAGCCTCGGCAAAGGCGCCGAATTCCGCGCCCAGCGTCATCGGCACAGCCGGTTGGGTTTGCGTGCGGCCGATTTTTACCACGCGGCAGAATTCTTTTTCTTTTTCCTGGCACGCGCCTTGCAAACGCGCAATCGATTCACTCAACCGCCGCAGACCGTATATCGCCGCGATTTTCAGCGCCGTAGGGAAAACATCATTCGTGGACTGATGCAAATTCACGTCCGCCAGAGGATCGACCCGGCAGTATTCGCCGCGCCGGCCTCCGAGAATTTCAATCGCCCGATTGGCGATCACCTCATTGACATTCATGTTCACCGAAGTCCCGGCGCCGCCCTGCAAAGCGTCCAAAGGAAATTGATCGCGGAATTTTCCGCCGATGATCTCGTCCGCCGCCTGAATAATCGCCTGGCCTTTAAGGGAACCGAGATATCCCAATTCCTGATTCGCGGCGCCGGCGGCTTTTTTGACCAAACAAACCGCCTTAATCAAATCCCGCGCCGCCGGAATTCCGCAAAGCGGAAAATTTTCCAAAGCCCGGCCGGTATGAATCCCCCAGTAAACCTCCGCCGGGATTTCTTTTTCGCCCAATAAATCTTTTTCCAATCGCGTTGCGGCCATATCATTCCTTATTTGGCTTTACCAAACCCGACTTCACTGAAACCCCGGAAACACTTCCCAATTTCCCGGTCAAACCGCCCAATTCATCAGTCGTCATATCCACCACCAAAGTAATCACACTGCAATGCTTGTCTTTGTACGGCACCCCCAAACGAGCGACAATGTGATCGCCATATTCCGAAAGAATATGGTTTACCGGCTCGGCGCTTTTCCGGCGGTTTTCAATAATAATCCCGACAAAACCCAAACGTCTGCGCATATCTCTACCCTCCTTGGTTAAACGATTGTACCAAATAAAAAATCCCGGTTTCTCCTGACGGAAAACCCGGGATGAAAAAACTTTTCCAATCCGGCCGCCCGCTGTGGCGCGGCCGCGCAAGTTTTTCATCCCTTGGGATCAGGACATTATATCCCTTTTCCGCAGGCATAAATCGGGACAGCCGCAAAACGCCCATCTGCGTCGTTATTCCCTCGTTCGCTTGTGCGGCGTACATTTATGTACGCCTCCGCGCTCACTCCGGAAATGCCTCGCATCTGGGCATTTTGCAACCGTCCCATATCTTATTTCCTATACTCAGGCTGGGGCTGATATTTCGTGTGCAATAAATGATGCGACTTTTCTCCCAGCGGCTTGCCTAAAAAGTCCTGATATAATTTTTGCACATAAGGATTTTCATGGCTGCAGCGCAGTGTCTTGCTCTCATCATCCGCGTAAACTCCTTTGGCGCGAGCCCGGCGCACCTCGTCCGTGACCCCGTAAGGCTGGCCGCCGCCGCCCACACAACCGCCGGGACAAGCCATGACCTCAATAAAATGATACGGCAAAGGCTCGCCCTTTTCTTTCGCGGCGCGGACCTTATTGATAACGGACTGCACATTTCCCAAACCATGGGCTACTGCGATGCGGATATCCGTGCCCTTAATCGTAACCGTGGTCTCTTTCACGCCTTTTAAGCCGCGCACTGCTTCGAATTCCACTTTGGGCAAATTTTCTTTAGTGACGAAATAATACGCGGTGCGCAGAGCCGCTTCCATAACCCCGCCGGTAGCGCCGAAAATCACGCCCGCCCCGGTGTAATCGCCAAGCAGAGAATCCGCGCCTTCATCCGGCAATTCCGCGAAATCCACGCCCGCCTGCCGGATCATGCGGATCAGCTCGCGGGTGGTGATCGAAACGTCAGTGTTCTGATTCCCCGCCGTAAACATTTCTTTGCTGCGGTGGATTTCATATTTTTTCGCGGTGCACGGCATGATCGACACCATAAATATTTTCTGCGGATCAACGCCGATTTTTTGAGCGTAATACGTTTTGGCTAAAGCGCTTAACATTTCTTGCGGCGACTTAGCGGAAGAAAAATGCTCAATCATGTCCGAATCAAATTTTTCCATAAAGTCTACCCACGCCGGACAACACGTCGTAATCAGCGGCAACGGCCCTTTTTTATTCACGAAACGTTCGACAAACTCGCTGGCCTCTTCCATGATCGTCAGATCCGCGGCAAAATTCGTGTCGAACACCGCCTTAAATCCCAAGCGGCGCAGCAGCGAATACAATTTGCCCGTCAGATTCGTGCCGGGCTCATACCCAAAACCCTCGCCGACCGCCACGCGCACTGCCGGCGCGATTTGCACCACGCAGTATTTTTCCGAGTCCTGCAAAGCCTTCCAGACCAAAGTCGTGTCGTCATTCTCAAAAATCGCGCCCGTCGGACAATGCGCGGAACACTGGCCGCAGCGCACACAGGGCGAATCGCCCAATTTGATGTCGCCCGCCGGAGAAATCCGCGTATCCACCCCGCGGTCCAAAAATGACAAAGCCCAGACGTCCTGCATATTCTGGCAGACCTCAACACAACGGCCGCATTTGATGCATTTCGGCGGTTCCAGCACCACCGTGCCGGTAGTATTATCCACCGGCAAGTTCGGAACGATTTTTTTAAATTCTTCTTCCCGGATCGCGAAATCGGCGATCATAGTCTGCAATTCGCAGTTCTGATTGCGGCCGCAGGTCAAACAATCGTTGGGATGATTCGATAAAATAAGCTCCACCACAGTGCGGCGGGCTTGCACTATATCCGGATCATGAGTGATGATCTGCATATTTTCTTCCATAGGCGTGCAACAGGCCCGCAGCATCTTGTTCGACCCCTTGACCTTGACCACGCAGATCCCGCACCCCGCCGACGGCGGCAGATCAGGATGTTTGCACAAGGTCGGAATCCGCACCTGAACTTTCCGGGCCACTTCCAATATCGTCATTCCCGGCTCAAACTCCACCGGGATCCCATTGATGACCGCTTTTCCCATATCATTATCCTTTTGTTGTTTCCTGCAACCAAGCCAAACTTAACGCGCGATCGCGCCGAATTTACAAACCTCAAAACACTTGCCGCATTTGACGCATTTGGCCGCGTCAATCACAAACCCTTTTTCCCGGTCGCCGCTGATCACATTTACCGGGCAATTGCGCTGGCACAAACTGCAGCGTTTACACTTATCTTCCACCACCCGGTAACGGAACAACCGGCTGCATTTTCCCGACGGGCAGCGGTTTTCCAGAATATGCGCCTTATATTCTTCGTAAAAATATTTCAAAGAAGAAGCGACCGGATTCGACGCCGTCTGGCCTAAGCCGCAAAGCGAAGCCTTTTGCATGGCGAAAGAAATCCGCTTCAACTTTTCCACGTCTTCAATCTTGCCGCGGCCTTCGGAAATTTCGGTCAAAATATGCAGCAACTGAGTCCCGCCGATCCGGCAGGGCGCACATTTGCCGCAGGATTCATCAACGCAGAACCCCAGATAAAATTTCGCGATATCCACGATGCAATCCGTTTCATCCATAACGATCATGCCGCCCGAGCCCATAATCGAGCCGAGTTTCTGCAGTTGATCATAGTCCACGGGCGTGTCAAAATAATGTTCGGGGATCACCCCGCCAGAAGGGCCGCCGGTCTGGATGGCCTTGATTTTCTTATTGTTAAGAATCCCGCCGCCTACTTCAAACACGATTTCCCTTAAGGATATGCCCATCGGCACTTCGATCAACGAAGAATTTTTGACCTTGCCGGTCAAGGCAAAAACCTTGGTGCCCTTGGCAGTTTCCGTGCCGATCGAGGCAAACCACGCCCCGCCTTTTAAAAAGATCACCGGAATATTCGCCAAAGTCTCTACGTTGTTGATCACCGTCGGCTTGCCCCACAACCCTTTGATCGCCGGATACGGCGGCCGCGGCGACGGATAACCCCGCCGGCCTTCGATCGAGGCAATCAAAGCCGTTTCTTCGCCGCAAACAAAAGCCCCGGCGCCCAGGCGGATCTCGCAATCAAAATTAAAGCCGGTGCCAAAAATATTTTCGCCCAGCAGCCCGCGTTCCCGCGCCTGGATAATCGCTTTTTGGACCCGTTCCACCGCCAAAGGATATTCGGCGCGGATATAAAGAAACCCTTTGGTCGCGCCCATGGCGTAACCGCCGATCATCAATCCCTCAATCACGGAATGCGGATCCCCTTCCAAAACACTGCGGTCCATATACGCGCCTGGATCGCCTTCATCGCCGTTGCAGATAATGTATTTCTGGTCCGCGGTGACGCCGCGGGCGATATTCCACTTCATCCACGTCGGGAATCCCCCGCCGCCGCGGCCGCGCAGTCCGCTGATTTTCATCTCATTGACTACCTGCTCAGGAGTGAATTGGGTCAAAACTTTATGGATGGCAAAATACCCGTCCTGGGCGATATAATCTTCAATGCGTTCCGGGTCGATCACGCCGCAATTGCGCAAAACAATGCGCAATTGTTTGTCTTTTGGCTCAAAAGCAATCGCCTCGAGCTTTTTCTGCTGAAAGATTCCCTCTTCAATGATCTGGCGGACATGCTCCTCCTGTACCCCGGCGTAAAAAATATTATCCGGCAAAATCTGCGCGACGACCCCGCGGCCGTAAATCCCGACGTCAGAAGTGCGGACTACCTGAATTTCCTCGTCGCCGCCGATCACCCGCAATACCGCCAAAAACAAATCATGGATTTTTTTAATCCGTTCCGGATCGCCTTGTTCCGTATCAGTCAATAAAACGTATTTTTTGAATGCCTTCACCATAATCAACCTGCCTTTACGCTATATATGTGGTCGTTGAGAAGTTTTTTCCCCAAGATATGCTTATCGACGATTTCCACTGCCACGTTTTCATCCACCCGGCCATAGATCACGACGGGCATACCTTCGACCGCCACCTCCACCAAAGGCTCCGCGAAACATTTACCGGCGCAGCCGCAGCGTTCGACGCGGACCTCCAGTTCCCGCTCCTTCATCTGGGCGGTTAATTTTTCAAACGTCTTATCCGCGCCCGCCGCGATGCCGCAAGTGCTCATTCCGACGCGGACCCAATTTCCCGAATCGCCTACGGACTGGGCTTTGATCCCGTCCAACTGCTCTTTGGTAATTTTTGCCATAACTAACTCCTCACCGACCGCCGCGCTTCCCGGAAGCACAGAGGTCATTTCGCGGCAGCTTCCGGTTTGCGCGCGTATTTGGAAATGATGTCCATCACTTCATTCGATTTTACCTTGCCATAAACTTTATCATCAATCATCACCACCGGCGCCAGACCGCAGCAGCCCAGACAGCGGACCAATTGCAAATGAAACAACCCGTCTTTCGTGGTCTGGTCTTCCTGAATGTTCAAAACATTTTTAATCTCCCGCAGGATAAGCGGCGTGCCTTTCAAATAACACGCGGTGCCCAAGCACACGGAAATTGTGTGTTTACCCGGCGGATCGAGTTTGAAATAATTATAAAAGGTGATCACTTCATAAATCCGGGCGAGCGGAATGTCTAAAATCCGGCTCAACTCGAAAGACACGTCGCGCGGCACATAGCCGTAACGGTTTTGGATCTCGTGCAAGACCATGATCAAATTGCCCTTTTTCCCCTTCCACTTCTGGGCCACATCGTCCAATTCTCCGACAACCCGGCGGTGCTCTTTGCCGGTCGCGGCCATGTATTGCGAAATAATTTCCAAGATGCCTTCCGGCGGAATATTTTTCCCGAAAATTTTATAATCCGCCAATTTCCCGTCCTGGATCGTCCCTAATTTTTCGCTTTCGCCGGAAATCAAAATTACCGGAATATTGCGGGTTGCCGCGTCGTCTTGCATCGCGTCCGCCGCGTCTAAGGCTTCGGTTTTATTCGCCAATTCCACGTCCACCACAATCAAATCGGGAGACTCGTCCTTGGCCATTTGAAACCCGTCGTTCTGGTCCATGGCTGTCAACACGTCATAGCCGTTCTGCTGCAAAAAAACCGATGTCTTGCGCAGGAATTCCTTATCATTCACAATAAGCAAAATTTTGTTTCGCATAGCCTGTCCTTAATTTTGGATGAGATTAAACCGCGCTTTTCCAAATCCCGCCATGAAGGAATGTGACGCAAGATGAAAAATCCGAAGCAGTTAGAAGCAGGATGAAAATATTAAGTATCTTATCATAAAAAATATATTTTGAAAAAAATATTTCGGAAATCCCAGGTTCATTTTTGGACCAAAAAATCGCCGATCGCCAGATAGTCCAATCCGCTTTCTTGGAACATACGGATCGCGTCTTGCGGAGCGCAGATCATGGGTTCTCCGCGGCGGTTGAGCGATGTGTTCACGACTACGGGAATCCCGGTCAAGCGATGAAACGCGGCGATCAGCTGATAAAATTTGGGATTGGCCGCCGGGTCCACGACTTGCGGCCGGCACGTTCCGTCAACGTGAACGACTTCCGGAATCCGGTCCTTCCACTTTGCCGCGGTCAGAAAAGCGATGGTCATAAACGGCGCCGGATGGTCTGAACCTAAAATATCCGGCGCGAATTCCGGCAAAATCGACGGGCAAAACGGCCGCCATTTTTCCCGGAACTTGATGATCGCGTTGATCCGGTCCGCCGTGCCGGGAATGGTCGGGTTGCCTAAAATGCTGCGGTTGCCTAAAGCGCGGGGACCCCACTCCATCCGCCCCTGAAACCAGCCCACGATCTCGCCTTGGGTCAGCAATTCCGCGGCCTTGGCAGTGATGTCTTTTTCGCGGGTGTAAGTTAAACCCGCCGCCCGCAACTCCGGTTCGATTTCTTCATTGGAGAATTCCGGGCCGAGATACGCGTGGGTCATCGCCGGAATATGTTCTCCCGCCTGGGCCGCGACATACGCTGCCGCGCCTAAAGAAGCGCCCGCGTCATGCGCGCCCGGCTGTACCCATAACCGTTTCACATAGGGCAATTGCAGCAGCATCCGGTTTAAAGCCACGTTCAACGCCACTCCGCCGGCAAAACATAAATTGCCATGCCGCCGCAATTCGTCCTTAAGATAAACCTCGACCAATTTCAGAACCATCTCTTCCAATTTTTTCTGCGTGGCCGCGGCAATATGCATATATGGTTCTTGCAGGCCGTCTCCCTGCCGCGGCGGACCGAATTCTCGCACCAAGCGCTCGGAATAAACTTTTAAAATATCCTGCCGTTTATTCCGCGAAACCCAGACGTATTCATCGTTGCAACGGTAAGAGCGGCGGCGTTCGTCCCAATATAAAATATGGTCCATATTGACGCGGGCCGCGTCGCCGTACGGCGCCATGC
>JADFXQ010000047.1 GCA_015233495.1 Candidatus Omnitrophota bacterium
CTACTTTCGAACAGCCAATCGTTGATATGTCCCGCCTGGGGATCGAGAATCTGTATCAGATGAGTTTAGGCCTGGCAAAACTGCCGGTCAAGATCATGCTGGAGACAAAATTTATCAAAGGTCGTTCAACAGCGAAGATAGCTTGAGGTGTTTCATATGGCAAAAGAGCTTGATCTGAAGAAGTTTATCCGCGATATTCCGGATTTTCCGAAAAAAGGCATTGTTTTCAAGGACATTACTCCGCTTTTAAAGGATAAAAACGCGTTCAAAGCCAGTATTGATGGCTTGGCCAAGGCGTTTAAGGATAAAAAAATTGACGCAGTGGTGGCGGTGGAATCGCGCGGCTTTATTTTTGGCGCGGCTTTGGCGCATCAATTAGGCGTGGGATTTATTCCGGTGCGAAAAAAAGGCAAGCTTCCTTATAAAACGAAGAGCGTCACCTATCAATTGGAATATGGCACGGATACTTTGGAAATTCATGAAGACGCGGTTGGGCCGGGAGTGAAAGTTTTGATTATTGACGATGTGTTGGCTACCGGCGGGACTTTAAAAGGGGTAGCAGACCTGCTTAAGGTGCAAAAAGCGGAGATTGTAGGGGTGGGATTTGTTATTGAGCTGGGATTTTTGAAAGGCCGAGAAAAATTGGCGGGTTTGGATGTGAATGCTTTGATTAGATATTAAATTGCCCATTTGGGATGAACTTTTGAGATTCGCAGAAAAACATTTGCGCCTGTAGCTCAGGTGGATAGAGCGCGGCTCTCCTAAGGCCGGCGTCGGCCGTTCGACTCGGCCCAGGCGCATAAAATTTCGGTTGTCATAGATCGAGTCGAACGAAGGGGCGCGGGGAGTCCGTCCCCGCGTTTTTGGGGTTACAGCTACGAACGAAGTGAGGAGCGCCATAGGGGCGAAGCCCCTGTGGGGAGGCCGCCAGCCTCAAGCTGGCGTGCCGACACGTTCGAGCGAAGCGGAAGTTTTGGATGTTTCGATACGCAAATTTATATCGTTAAGCAGGCAAAATAACAGTGATTTTTTGTAACCTAAATGGGTGCAAGAGTTTTTGATTTAAGAGGATGCGCTTTTTTTGTTTTATCGCTTTCAAATAATTAGTAAAATTTTTTTAAAAATTGTTGACAGAGGTTTTTTCTTATGTGAGAATTATTGCACGTTGCACCCTGCTCTTTACATATTTGCGTAGTTTAGGGGTAATAGGGAAGAATGCGAGTTCTTCCTTCGTGGGCGGAAGCGGCGCCGGGAAATGGGCGCTGTTTCAGCCGTTCCAGTGATGATTTCAATCTGACGCGGAAAGGGGGGATGAAAACATTTCAGTCGGGAATCATCGTATACTGGTCAGAGACGAAAGAGTCCAGGTCGTCAAATAACCTGGTGTGCTTATAGATTCATTTATTTAAACTGGCTTTTTGGAGGAAAACAATGAAAAAATTATTACTCGCAATTTTGCTCTTGGCAGTCGTGGCCGCGCCGGCTTTCGCTGCTGTGCAAAATGTGAAAGTAAGCGGTTCTATCGAGAACACTTACTTAAATCGGCAGGATTTCACGCTGGGCTTGAACGGTGTCAATAGCGCACTTACTGGACAAGCTGCCGCAGACAATGACGTGAAAAACGTGCAAAGCGTGTTTTTTACGCAAACCAAATTGGGCATTGCCGCGGATTTGACGGACAATGTTTCCACCACTGTGGAATTGCTCAATGAAAGAGTGTGGACTACGGACAATCCCGTGGCGGCACAAACCGATTCTCTCAACTCAAAGCTCAACGTCAATTTGGCGTATGTGACTTTGAAAGAGATGCTCTATTCGCCGTTAACCGTGATCGTTGGCCGTCAGCCATTGCAATATGGCACCGGCTTGATCATCGGCAAAACCGGAAATAGACAACGCGCTTCTTCTGCGTTGACCAACGTGGCAAATGACATGAGCGAATTAACCGGTTATGACGCGGTTAGAGCGATTTTGGATTATAAACCGCTCACGCTCGATATGTTCTACACTGTGCTCACGGATACCGTTCCGGGTACCAGCACGGCAGTGGATAATGACAGAGTTCTCTCTGGGATCAATGCTTCCTATGAATTAGGCGACAAGATGAACACTCTCGTTGAAGCCTATTTCTTCAATCGCTCGGATCGCAGATATATAAATTCCGCGACAGCCAACGTTAACCCGAAAGCGGACACGGTTAACATTTTCGGCGGCCGGGTTTCGACCAATCCGATCGAAAGTTTGAATTTGCAATTCGAAGCCGCGCATCAGGGCGGAAACAACGCTTTTGCGGGCAGCGTTACCAATAATAAAGTCAATCTTAGCCGTGACGCGTGGGCCTTGGAATTAATGGCCAATTATAAAATCCCGGTTCTGGCGAAATACAAACCGATGGCAAGTTATGTGTTTGATTATTTCTCCGGAGCGACAACAACTGCCACCGACAGCAGTAATAGCTGGACGGGCTGGGATCCGATGAATGAAGCGAAAAACGGCGGCAAGATTTTTAACTCGCTGTTTTCGCAGACCAATTATTATATGCATCAGGTCGCTTTATCCGCCAATCCGTTGGAAGACGTGATGGCAAAAGTGTCCTATACATATTTGCAATTGGTTGAAGGTTATCCGAACGATACATCAACCATGGCTATTCTTCAGCCGAACTTCGGCGGTTCGAATGCCGGCACAACGACGGGTATTTCGCCGATCGTGAATGGCGGAAATCGCTCGCTTGGTCAGGAAGTCGATCTCGATTTGACATACAACTATACGGAAGATGTCACAATCGGAGCGAATCTCGGTTATTTCTCGCCGGGTACCTTGTTCAACGTGGCATCTTTGGCCGACAACAACAAACGTGTCGCTGCCAAGCAAGCCATGGTTAGCATGAAAGTGAACTTCTAATTTATTTCGCTTAAGCGAAGTAAATCAGCTAAAAACCCCCGCGGCAACGCGGGGGTTTTTATTTGGTGCGCCCGGCAGGGCGCACTTACTTGAGGGACATAAAAATTAAATCAAAAAAATTTGTTTTAAATTCGTTAGGCGAAAAATTTTCGGCAACGCAAGAAAGAGAAGAAAATAATAAAATTGTCGATGAGCGGTTAAAAGGCCCGCGATATTCCGCAATAGATTATTTTAGGCGATATGTTGATAAGCGAAAGAAGCGTGGATGAAGCGTTCGTTCTAATTTATGTTTTTGAAAGACCATCCGATCGAGATATATTTTCCCCGTCGAGAAAATCGCAAAATTTCCGCTCAAATTTTTTAAATAGTCGTTTGCAAATCGATTATCTTTGTTAAGATAAGATCAAGAATTCATTTCGGTGATTGCGGCGTTCGGCTTATCCGACGAGAAAATAGGTTATGAATCGCGAAGAAATCTACGATCATTTGGCGCAAGTTTATCTGGGCAAACGCAAAGAAGTCGACGAGAAAAAACGGCCCGACGTCAACGCTTGGTTGATCTTGAATATCTGCGTGACGTTGATTATTTTTTCCAGCGTGTTTTATGGGCTGACCGCTTTTTTGACTCAGCGGGGATTATCGCTGCGCAATCATGTTGTTTACGCCTTATACCGCGGGCCGGCGCGTTTAGATTATAATTTTGAAGAAAATTTTTTGCCGGTGAAAAGTTTTGATTTGAATTTGTCCCGGATGGACGCGAGCCCTTACCGCAATCTCAGCTTCGCGATCCGCAATCGCGAAACCGGGACGCCGGGCGTTGTCAAAGTGGTGATCCGCAATCAGCGCAATGAGATCGCGTCGTATTATTTGCGCGACGTCCGGCATGGGTGGCGCGAGTATTCTGTCCCTTTGGCGGAATTTAGTCAAATCGCCGATTGGTCCTGTTTGACGGATGTTTCGTTTGTCGTGGAATCATGGAACGTCACTGATCACCGCGGCGAGATTTTGATCGAGGATATCAGTTTTACCGGAAGCGAGGCGCATAAAGTTTAGAATAATCAAGAAGAGAGTTTTTTTAAGATCAAGGAGACATTGACATGAGAGTTATAGCCATTGCCAATCAAAAAGGCGGTTGCGGCAAAACGACCACGGCGATCAATCTGGCATCGTCGCTTGCCATGAACGGCCGGAAAGTTCTTTTGATTGACTTGGATCCCCAGGCCCACGCGACTTTGGGGTTGAACGTGGAGAGCCAGGACAGCATTTATAACGTGATTTCGAAATTGACTCCGCGCAAGGCCCGGATTGAAAACATTGTTAAAAATGTGCACTCGCAGTTTGATATTGTTCCTTCCAACGTGCTCGTCGGCACTTTGGAACAGGAATTGGCGGATGAAATCGGACGGGAGTTAAAATTGTCGGAAGTGATTAAACCTATCCGGGACCTTTATGATTATGTCTTGATCGACTGCCCGCCCAGCTTGGGGATTTTAACGGTCAACGCGATCCGGGTTTGCGAAGCAGTGATCATTCCGGTAGAGACGAGCCGGTTTTCTTTGCAAGGCGTGGAACATTTGTTGGATATTGTGAATTTGGTGCGGGACCGGCTGAACCATTTTGTGCAATGCAAGGTTTTGGTCACGATGTTTGATTCGCGGCTGCGGCATTCGTTCGCGATGCTGGACTCGTTCCGCAAGCGTTTTGAGGGCATGTTGTTTGACACGATCATTCATGTTAATGTCAAACTTAAGGAATCGGCGGTCATGGGACAGACAGTTTCGCATTATGATAAATATTGCCGCGGCGCGAAAGATTATTTTACTTTGGCTAAGGAATTGATTACGCAGGAAATTCCGCCGATGAACGCGCCGGCCGCGGCCGCGCCCGCGGTTGCCGTCGCGGCTGAATTGGGGGAGGAGCAGGTGTTTTGCTCGTTTTCCGATAAAATGAGCCGGTTGGTCAAGCGGGAAGCGGCAGAGATGAAGACGCGTTTTGAAATTGATATGCCGTCGGCAAAAACGGTTTACGTGACGGGGAGCTTTAACGATTGGTCTTTAGACGAGCCGTACCGTTTGCAAAATACCGAAGGCCGTTGGCGGCTGGATCTGCCGCTTAAACCGGGGATGTATGAGTACCAATTTGTTATTGACGGTGTTTGGACGGAAGACCCCCAAAACAGCCGTCGGCAAAAGAACCCGTTTGGCGATAATAATTCTTTGCTTGAAGTAAAAGCCGAATAAAAAGCGGCTCGTTCCTGCGCGCCGCCCCCAACGTTTGTCCGCGTTATCCTTCCGGAGTATTTTTCGAAAAAGAAAGGTGTTGGTCTATGGCCGTTGTGGGCCGGATTATGGATTTGTTGCGGGATTTTTTGTTTCCTTCCCGGCCGCGGCGGCGCGCGAAAGGATCTTCGCGCAAAAAGAAAGCCCGCTCTAATTTGGCTCAACCCAAAAAATTGCCGGTCCCGGTGAAGGTTGTCCCAGCCGCCAAAAAACCGCGGGCCCCCAAAAAAGCGGCAGAGCCCAAAATCGTGCCGGCGGCTCCGATAAGAAAAAATTTTAAGCCGCAGGGGACGCCAGTTGGCGAAATAACCCATTTTTTTCCCAAAATCAAAGTGGTGGTGGTGAAAATGACCGCAGGACGCCTGCGGGTTGGCGACCGGGTCGCTATCCAGGGCCAGGGAAAAGGATTTGTGCAAAGCGTGACGTCTTTGCAGGTGGAAAGTTTGGATGTTGCCGCAGTGAATCGCGGACAAACCGCGGGGATGAAAGTTGTCCGCCCGGCGAAAGCCGGGGATCAGCTGATCCGTTTGACTTGAGCGGAATTTATTTAATTTGTATTGGCCGCGGGGTTTGTGTTATATTTGCGGTGTTAAAATGGATAAAAAAGGCTTAGAGATGATGAATCGTCAGGGTCAAAACGCGATTGAGTATATGCTGCTGTTCGCCGCGGCAACAATGGTGCTGTTGGTGGCTTTGCGGCCGGGCGGATTTTTTACTCAGGCGATTAATCATTCGATGGAAACCGCTTTGGTCAATGGGTTGGATCAAATGGCGAGCGGAGTTTATTATAATGTATATAACGAGCCGGGAACAAAAGTTTGCCGGGAAGTCAATGCGGATGACAAGACAAAATGTTTAGTTTGGTAAAGCGATGAAAAATAAAATAGAAACTGCCCTAATGCGACGGTATCTTATCTGGTGTTATAAAACCGCCAAAGAAGCTTTGGACCGGATTGACCGGTATTATACGCAGTTGGAGATTGACCAGTCGGTTTTAGATGTTTTGCGCGATTGCCCGGCATATATCGCTTCCGGCGCGGCGGGCAAAGATTTTGTCAAACGGGTGGATGATTTCGAAGTCTATATGCGGGAAAAGCGCCGTAATGTCGACGCGAAAAAATTCAACGCGGGAGACGGCAAACAATTGTCCGGCGAGTATGTTTATTTGCGCGAAAGAATGCGGGCGATCGAAAAAGCCATTATCCGGTTTTTGGGCCGTCCGGAACTGGCGCGGATTCATCAATTGTATGAAACCGAGATGACCCGGCGGATCCTGGAAGCCCGGGAACACACTTAAAGCTACGCAACAGTCTCAATTTACTTTCGCGCGTCCCGCAGGTGTTGTTCTAAGAGTTCGCGCTGGGCCTGGACGCGGTCGCGGTTGTCTTGCAGACGCTGTTTTTGTTCGGAGATTTTGTCGTTAAGATCCTGGATGAGCTGATCGTTTTTGTCCCGTTGCTCGCGTTGGCGAACCAAAGCATCAGCGGCTTGTTGTTTTTGCGTAGCGATGCGGTTCTGATAATCGCTCAGGCGCTGTCTTTGATCGGCCAACTGCCCGCGGGCGGCTTGCATTGCGGATTCATATAACGTCCCCGGTCAAATCATGCGCGTCAGCATCCGTCATCTTGACATCGATAAAATCGCCTACGGCGATTTTCGCCCGCGTTTTCGATGGGGGCGTCAACCGCGCGGTAACTACGCCGTCCACTTCCGGAGCGTCATATTGCGTACGGCCTATCCAGAGATTTTCGCCGGCTTTTTCATCAACCAGCACCCGCGCGGTTTTCCCGATAAACGCCCGCAGATTTTCGGCCGAAATCTCCTGCTGCAAAGCCATCAAACGCGCCGCGCGCTGTTGCTTAGTCTTCTGTGGCACCTGGCCTGACAAGGCGGCAGCGGGCGTGCCTTCTTCCCGGGAATAAGCAAATACTCCGACCCGGTCAAACCGGGTCTCTTTCATAAACTCCAGCAATTCGCGAAACTCCGCGGCGGTTTCACCCGGCAATCCGGTGATGAACGTTGTCCGCAAACGCATCCCCGGAACGCGTTCCCGCAATTTGCGTATCAAATTTTCTGTCTGGAGACGGTCAGCGGGCCGGCCCATCGCTTTTAATATCCGGCGATTGATATGCTGTAACGGCATATCCAAATACTTGCAAATTTTCGGTTCCGCCGCGATAACGTCAATCAGCTCATCCGTCACATGACCCGGATGCGCGTATAATAACCGCACCCAAGCGATATTTTTTGTGCCGCGGCAAATCCGCCGCAGCAACCCCGGCAATTCTTTCCGGCCGAAAAGATCAATCCCATACGCGGTAATATCCTGACCGATCACGTTGATTTCTTTGACCCCCGACCGGTCGAGCCGGCTGACTTCCCGCAATATGGCCTGAGGTTCCCGGGAAGCAAACGGTCCCTTGATCCGCGGAATCACGCAAAATTTACAGTGATGATAGCAGCTTTCGCAAATCTTCACATAAGCGTAATGGCGCGGCGTCAATAAGACCGCCGGCGGATTATTTTTCTGCTCCAAGGGCAGCGTCCCAATCACTTCGTCAGCGTCTTTGAATTCAGCGGTCAGCTGGGGTTGATACCTTTGCGCCAAACAACCGGCGATCAGCACGCGCCGAATCTTTCCCTCCGCCTTTAATTTTAAAAGATCAACAATCGCGTCCACTGATTCCCGTTTCGCGTCTTCCACAAACGCGCAGGTGTTTACCACAACCGTGTCCGCGTCTTCCACCGCGGCGATGGTGTAGCCGCGCTTCTGAAAAGACCCCAAAATCTGCTGTCCATCAACGAGATTACGGGCGCAACCCAGATTCACCAGGCCAACCTTCCCCTGGCGCTGTGCAGCGTCTCTCTTTGCGGTTTGGCGGTCTTGCCGTGCGCTGCCGCCCTCCTGCTTTCTGCCGGACATCACTTTATCACCGTCAAACCTTCCCGCGTAATCACCACCTGACGCGCCCGGCTGCCTTTCTTTCCCAAAGGACCCAACATCCGGCCGTTCAACTCGAAATCCAGCTGATAAATATTCCGGCCGGTGATTTCAATGCGTTCCTTAGCTACCCAAGTTTCCGCTGATCCCGTATGCAGAGACTCGCGGAACACCACCGCGCCGTCGGCTTTAACCAAAATCCAGCACCGCTGCTTCGCCCGCGCCGTCAAGACAATATTTTTCCGTTCGGACAAAGCAACAGCTGCCTTCGGTTTAGCGGCGGCTGCCAGACCATTTGTCCCTTCCGGAACAACCGAGCCCGCTGCCGGCTGCAACGCAACCACCGGCGAGATCTCCACCGAGCGGTGTTTCTTATTTTTTCCGGAGATCACCGGCGTTATTGACTGGGAAGCCAAAACCGGAGCCGACAAAACAGATTGGGTTTTCAACGCCGGCGACCGAAAAAGAGAGCACGACCTAAACAACTGCGCTGCCGCGAAAATCAATAAAAGCGTAAAACCGGCGATCACGCCTAAGCGCATCCTCTCCCGCGTGAAAATATCGAAAAATCTAGACGGCGGCGCGAAATCTTGGCGCTCAAATTTTAAACGTGCCGGCGCCGGGGGCTTCGGGGCATCGCCCAGCACGCTTTGTCCGTCGATACCGAGATATTGCGCGTACATTTTCAAAAAACCGCGATAGTAAAAAGGCGATAAGGAACGAATTGTATACCCCTCTTCGATCGCCTTTAGCGCATCTAAAGGAATCTTGGTCGCTTCTTGCACCGCTTCCAAAGGCAGACCGCGTTCCACGCGGATTTTTTTCAACAACAACCCTTTTTCGGCGTTCGCATCCGATTCGGACGCTGGATTAGGCTGGGGAGGATTCGCCATCCGAAGGCCCTTTCTGGTTTTCCTGCATATGTTCCAACAGCCATTGTTCCCGGTCCACCAAAATATCGCGGGGTTTACTGCCGCAATACGGTCCGACAATGCCGCCTTGCTCCATCATATCGATCAACCGCGCGGCCCGCGTGTAACCCAGCCGCATTCTCCGCTGCAAAATCGAAACCGAAGCTTGATTCGTCTCGACTACAAGCCGCACAGCCTCATCATAAAATTCATCGCGCTCTTCCGACCCGCCCGCGCCATTGTCGCCGCGCTGCGAATTCAAAATAGTGTCGTCATAATCCGGCTGGCGCTGCTTTTTAATAAATTCGATAACCCGGGCGATCTCCTCGTCTTTCACAAAATTCCCCTGTCCGCGGGTCGGCTTGGCTTCTCCAGGCTGAATAAAGAGCATGTCCCCTTTTCCCAAAAGCGCCTCCGCGCCGTTCATGTCCAAAACCGTGCGCGAATCGACCTTCGAAGCTACCTTAAACGAAATCCGCGCCGGAAAATTTGCCTTAATCACGCCGGTAATCACGTCTACGGACGGACGCTGGGTGGCGAGAATCAAATGGATGCCCACGGCGCGCGACAATTGCGCCAACCGGGCAATCGACCCTTCCACGGTTTTCGCGGAAATTTGCATCAAATCCGCTAACTCGTCGATGATCACGACAATATACGGCATTAAATGGCCTTTGGCGTTATATGCCTTAATATTGCGCACGCCTTCCTTGGACAATTTTTTATACCGGTTTTCCATTTCTCCGACCACCCAATGGAGAACTGCCGACGCTTTCTTTGCGTCGGTAACCGTCGGGCAAAGCAAATGCGGAATATCATTATACCCGGCCAACTCCACCATCTTCGGATCGACCATCACAAAACGGACTTCATCCGGCGAAGCGTTGAGCAGAATCGACATGATGATCCCATTGACGCACACGGTTTTTCCCGAACCGGTTGTCCCGGCGATCAACAAATGGGGCATATCCGCGAGGTTGGCGACCATGGATTTGCCGGCGATATCTTTGCCCAAACACAACGTCAATTTTGATTTCGCGGCGCGGAATTCTGTCCCGGACAAAACTTCCTTTAAATACACCGAAGCGGCTGACCCGTTCGGCACTTCAATCCCGACGCGGTTCGTGCCCGGAATCGGCGCCACAATCCGCACGGTCGCGGCGCGCATCGCCAAAGCGATGTCATCATCCAAAGACGTAAACTGCTGCACCCGCGTTCCCGGAGAGGGTTCCAGTTCATAGCGGGTGATCGCCGGACCGCGTTCAATATCCACCACCTTGGCCACGACGTTGAACTGGGCCAGGGTTTCTTCCAAAAGTTTCGCGTCCGTCATCAAAGTCGTCTGGATTTTATCCGTAGATATTTTAGGCGGGTCATCTAACAAATCCAACGGCGGCAGCCGGTATTCGCCGCCCCGCGGATCCGCGGTTTTTTCAATCACACTTTCCCGCGGCGCTTCCGGCTGGGTGATTTTGATGTTGGGTTTCTCGGTTCTCCCGGCAGGAGACGCGGCGGACGTTTTGACTAAAGACGCCGGCTCGGCAAATTCATACTCAAACACGTCGGCATTGGCATTCTTGTCCGCCCCCGCCGCCGGTATTTTATCCGCGGGGGCCCGCGCCGGTTTCCCGGGATTTTTCCCCCCGGCGCTGGCGACGGCCAAACCATTACCCGACGACAATTTTTCCCGGATTGCCAAACCTTTCTCTCTAACCCGTTCCATACAAGCCTTGACGATCGGCGCCACTAAAAATTCACAGGTCACGATCAATGACAAAATGCCAAACGCGGTTAAGATGATCCAAGCGCCCGTGACTCCCAGATAGCGCGACAAAAAATCAGACATCGCCCACCCGATCAACCCTGCCCGTTGAAAACGCGACGACGCATCCCCGGCCCCCACCATACCGATGGCGGAACTAACTGTGCCAAAAAGAATAAAAAAAGAAAGGGTCTTCGGAAAAGAAAGCCGCATTTCGCGGGAAGTGAATTTATTCCAGCCGATAAACAGCAGAAAAATGACCAAGATATAAGCGCTGTACCCGAAAATAAAAAAAAGACTGCCGGCTAAATAAGCGCCGGTGACGCGGATCAAATTGTGCGGGGGGTTATTCGGCTGCGAAGTATACCAAGATAAATCCGCCGGAGTAAACGAGGCTAAACTCGCGAGCAATATCAACCCGATCGCCAGAATCACAATCGCCTTTATCTCGTTGATATGCTCTGGTTTCATCTTTTTAGTCGTATCTACTGCGCCGTTGTCTCTTCCACGCGTTTACGGCTCAAATTCAGACGGTTCATCTTATCAATTTCAAACAATACGACTTTAAATTTGTCGCCGACTTTCGCTACTTGGGTCATATCTTTCACGTAATCTTTGGCAAATTCCGAAACGTGCACCAGGCCTTGTTTGCCGGGAAGAATTTCACAAAACGCCCCGAAATTCATCACCTTCATGACTGTGGCCTCATACACCTTGCCGATTTCCGGCGCGATCGCGAAACCCTGCACATACTGCAAAGCCTTCTGGGCTTTTTCCTTACCCAAAGCGGCGATCGTCACCTTGCCATCATCGTCGATATCAATCGACTCCGCGCCGGTTTCTTCAATGATCTTTTTAATCATTTTACCGCCCGGTCCGATCACTTCCCCAATCTTGTCCGGCGGCACCGAGGTGATCAAAATCCGCGGCGCGTATTCCGACAAATCCGGGGCCGGCATGGATATAACGGCCGCCATTTTGTCTAAAATCTGCATGCGCGCTTCCCGGGCCTGAGCCAGACCTTTAATCAAATCCTCTAAAGCGATCCCTTTTACCTTGATATCCAACTGAACCGCGGTCACGCCGTTTTTAGTGCCCGCGATTTTATAATCCATATCCCCGAAATGATCTTCCGAGCCCATGATATCCGTCAGTAAAACCGAATCCTGTTTCCCGTCGCCGGAAATCAGTCCGATGGAAATCCCGGCCACCGGATCCGTGATCGGCACGCCTGCAGCCATCAAACTCAAACAACCGGCGCAAACGCTCGCCATGCTGGAAGACCCGTTCGATTCCATAATTTCCGAAACCACCCGGATCGTATAAGGAAAATCTTCTTTTTTCGGGAGCACAATTTTTAACGCTTTTACAGCCAAAGCCCCGTGCCCTATTTCCCGGCGTCCCGGCGCCCGGCTGCCTTTTGCCTCACCGACGCTATACGGAGGAAAATTGTAATGCAGCATGAAATTCTCATATGAAACGCCTTCCAGCGATTCAATCATTTGCTCATCGCGCCGCGTGCCCAAAGTCACAACCGACAAACTTTGCGTTTGCCCGCGACTGAACAAACTCGATCCGTGCGTGCGCGGCAGAAGGTTTACCTCACAGGAAATCGGCCGGATCTCTTTTAACCCCCGGCCATCCGCCCGTTTCTGTTCTTTAAAAATTTTAGCGCGGACCACCTGATATTCCGCGACATCAAACAACATTTTAACCTCGCCGGCCGCCACTGCCCGGTCTCCCGCCTTGTAAGCAGCAAAGACCGTCAGATCCGCGAGAATATCATCCAAAACCGCTTGGCGGGCGTTTTCCCGCTCTTGTTTATCCGCGATCGTATAAACCGAATGCAGCCGGTCCACCGCGAGCTCTAAGACCTTGTCTTTCAATTCCGCGGGCGGCTGAAACAAATCCACTTTGGCTTTGGACTTGCCCATTTTTTTACGCAAATCCAATTGCGGCAAACGGCTGGCCTGCAATTCTTCCAAAGCAAAACGATAAGCCTCGGCGATCCGCAGTTCCGGAATCTGATTCCCTTCCGTTTCAATCATGACGATTTTATCCGCCAAACCAACGACCACCATTTCCATCGCGCAAGCCTGCCGCTCGGCGTAAGTGGGATTTACCACAAATTCATCGTCCAACAAACCCACCCGCACCGCGCCTACCGGCCCCTCGAACGGGACATCGGAAATCGTCAACGCTGTCGAAGCGGCGATAATCGCCAGCACGTCCGGATCATTCTCCCCATCGGAGCTCAAAACCGTGGCGGTAATAATCACGTCATTGTAAAACCCTTCCGGGAAAAGCGGACGGATCGGGCGGTCAATCAACCGCGCCGTCAAAATCTCTTTTTGCGTGGGGCGTCCCTCGCGCTTGAAGAACCCGCCGGGAATCCGTCCGGCGGAATAGGTTTTTTCCTGATAATCCACCATCAGCGGAAAAAATTCCGCGTCCGGTTTCGGCGCTTTC
Organism: Candidatus Omnitrophota bacterium; assembly: GCA_015233495.1. Lineage (GTDB taxonomy): Bacteria > Omnitrophota > Gorgyraeia > Zapsychrales > Zapsychraceae > JADFXQ01. Next base: position 13,267 of record JADFXQ010000047.1, read on the forward strand.
GCCATGCACACCGCTGCCAGCACAACCGTGCCGCCGCACGTCACTGTCACCGCCGCGTTAGCCTGATTGGCGAATTTGCCGGTTTCAATAATAATATTTTTCCCGCCCAACAAAAATTCGACTCTTTCGATCATGAATATGTCCTTTAATAGTTTCCTTCAATTTGAAAAAATAAATTGCTCGACCGGAATGGCTTGCCCCGGAATCGGTGTTTCGCGTCAGCGAAACTGCCCGGGGAGAGCAATTTGCGTTTTTCAAATTGCCCTCTATCCAGAAAAACAATTAAAGCCTTAGGAAGCGGTTTTGCCCGATCCCTTGGCCGTAACATAATTACTTGCGCAAGTTCAATTTCGCGATGATTTCCTGATATTTATCCGGGTCCGTCTTTTTCAAGTAATCCAAAAGCCGGCGCCTTTGACCGATCATCATCAAAAGCCCGCGGCGCGAATGAAAATCTTTTTTATGCGTCTTAAAATGTTCGTTTAAGCCGTTGATGCGCTCACTCAATATCGCCGCTTGTACCTCAGCGGACCCGGTGTCTTTGGCATGC
>JADFXQ010000048.1:0-2475 GCA_015233495.1 Candidatus Omnitrophota bacterium
AGTATTACCCAAGTCCGGCTGTTTGATAATCAATAAGCATAGGATCCCCATCACGATCATGACCGGCATGAAGGCCGTTGTAAACGAACGGACCTCACTTTTCTTGCGGGTCAGAAAGTCCGCCAGATAAATGATCAATACCGGCTTGACCAGCTCCGAAGGCTGAAAATTGATCGGCCCGATTCGAAACCAACGACGCGCTCCTGAGCTCGATTTGCCAATCCCGGGGATCAACACCAGCACCAGCAGCAGCACGGTAACGATGAGCAGCGGTTTCGCGTAACGACGCAGATCCCGATAATCAAACGCCATCATCCCCATCATCAAAACCGCTCCGACAAATAAAAACAAAAAATGCCTTTTTAGAAAAAACATCGGATCTCCCAATTCCTGCGAAGCATAAATTCCGCTGGAACTGTAAATCATCACAATCCCGATGCTGATCAGGATCATGAAGAGGGTTGCGAATGTGCTACGTATTTCACGCATGAGATTATCGACCTTATAAAATAATGACAAATGACAAAATTCAAACGAGCAAAATTCTATTCAAAATTAAATATTTCGTTCTTTCTTGGCGCCGCTCAAAAACCCAAACACAAAACAACTAATCAGATTGGTCTTTTTTGTCATTTGAATTTTGTCATTTGTCATTTTAACAGATAGACAATATCCTTAAACACCTTCCCCCGATGCTCAAAATTGTCGAACATATCAAAACTGGCGCACAGCGGACTCAACAACACACAATCGCCAGCCACGGCGTGGGACCGCGCCAAATTCACCGCCTCGGCCATTGTCTGAGCAAAACTCACCGCAACGATATGGCCAAACGCCTGCTGTAATTTATCCTTAGCTTCGCCAATGGCGATCAAAGCTTTTACTTTCTCGCCGACAATATCCCGCAGAACCATAAAATCCAAATGCTTGTCCCGGCCTCCGCAGATCATCACCACGGGACGCTTCATCTGCCGCAACGCCCAGCGGCCGGAATCCGCTGTCGTAGCCTTAGAATCATTAACATAAAGCACGCCGTCGAGTTCCCGGACTTTTTCCAGCCGATGTTCTACCCCGGGGAAAGCGGCAAACACCCTCCGGCAAACCTCCCCGGGAATTCCTAACGCTTGGGCAACGGCAATCACCGCCAATTGGTTTGGGTCAAATCCATTGAGCTCAGCCGGCTGAGATGGCGAGTTAAAAAAACTTACTGCCGCTTTTAAAGACGGAGCCAAGGCAGTCAAACGTTGGTCCCGGCCATTGATTACCGCGAAATCCGCGGCAGTCTGATTTTGAAAGATACGCGTTTTCGCGGCGGCATACTCGTCCATATCTGAATGCCGGTCCAAATGATTCTCGTTGATATTCAATACTACGGCAACGCGCGGTCGAAATACCCGGAACCCTTCACCCCAATTTTGTCGCGGGTCACCGGCGAGCAAGGATTCCAGCTGAAATGAGCTGACCTCTAAAACAACATACCCCTTATCGTTCAGCAAATCCGCCTGTCCGGAAAAAGGGATGCCGATATTCCCGCATAAACAAGACTCCCGGCCCGCAGCCTTAAGCGCCAAATCAATCAATGTTGTGGTGGTGGTCTTGCCATTACTGCCCGTGACCGCAATCACCGGCGCCGGCAAAACTGATACGCAAATTCAATTTCTCCCAAAACCGGAATCCCGGCTTGCCGTGCCCAAACCACCGGGGCCGCGTCAATCCGCACGCCCGGGCTCAACACTACCAGATCGCTGGATGTCACAAATTCCGCCGTGTGACCTCCCCATTCCACGATCGCGCCGGAATCCTTTAGCGTTCTTACTGCCTCCGCGGGAAAATCCGCGGCGCGCTTCATTTCCGACAACCGCGGCTGTCCTCCCTGACGACGAATTAACTCCAGCGCTGCTAACCCGCTTTTTTGGCCGCCAATGACCGTGACTTTTTTTTGTTGAATAGAAAACATAGCTGCCTATGGTCCAGCGCCCGTCCCTTTACCGGATCTTCAACGTCGCCAATGACACTAAAGAAAAAATAATGGCTAAAATCCAAAATCGGATAATAATTTTCGATTCGCTCCATCCAGAGAGTTGAAAATGATGATGCAGCGGCGACATCTTAAAAAATTTATGTCCCCGGCAACGCACCGTGTAAATCTGAATCAGCACGGAAACCACTTCCATGACAAAAACCCCGCCCATAATCCCCAAGAGCAATTCCTTTTTGATCAGCACCGCGATCACGCCTAAAGTACCGCCTAAGGCCAAAGCCCCGACATCGCCCATAAACACGGTGGCGGGAAAACAATTGAACCACAGAAACCCCAAGCTCGCGCCGATGATCGCCATACAGACAATCGTCAATTCACCCGCCCCGGGCACATAGGGAATAAAAAGGTAATCGCTAAAAAACGCGTGTCCCGCGACATAACTTAAAATCGCCAAGGTCACACTCACCATAAGGGTGCAGCCAATCGCTAAGCCG
>JADFXQ010000048.1:2485-13288 GCA_015233495.1 Candidatus Omnitrophota bacterium
CCATACCGTCCGTCAAATTTACCGCGTTCGACGATCCGACAATGATAAAAGCCACAAAAGGAATATAAAGGATGCCTAAATTCCAAAGCGCGTTTTTAAAAAAAGGCACGTCCAATTGGGTAGATGTTGTCGGGCAAAGATAAAGATAGCCGCCAATGAGCAAACCGAGCGCCGTTTGCCAAAACAATTTTGTCCATTTATCGACACCCCGTTTGCCTTGGGCCCGGCCAATGCCTTTGAGTTTCAAATAATCATCCATCCCGCCTAAAATAGCCAGCCATATACACGTCACTAAAGTCAAGGCGATATACGGGTTGCGGACATCCGCCCATAAGAGCACCGATAACACAATACCGCCGATAATAAACACGCCGCCCATGGTCGGCGTGCCTTCTTTGGAATTTATATATGGGGTCAAGTCGGGACAATCGTCGCGCTTGGCGATTTCTCTGACTTTCATTTCTTTCAGCTTGCGAATAAAAAAAGGCCCTAGAACAACGCAAAACAAAAAAGTCGTGACCGCCGCCATGACCGCCCGGAAAGTGATATAACGAAAAATATTGAGCCCGGAAATAAATATCTTTAATTGCGATAAATAAAAAAACATCCCTGTCTCCTTAAATATATGCCGTCTACCGGCTCAGCTCTAACGCCGCCACTATCCGTTCCATCCCCATCGAGCGCGACCCTTTAATCAAAACCGCGTCGCCGGGCCGGCAGATTTTTTTAACCGCCGCGGCCGCCGTCTGAATATCAAAGCAAACGGAAACCGCAATCCGGTGACTGTGTTGTTTAAGATAGTCGCCGATAAACCGGGCCTGTTCCCCCAGCGTCACGACATATTCAGTATCCGTCTGACAAATCATTTTTGCCACATCTTCATGCAATTTTTTTGACTGCGGTCCCAGCTCGCGCATATCTCCGCAAACCACGATTTTGCGGCCCCGCGCCCGCAGAGCCCCCAAGGTCCGTACCGCGCTGGCAAACGAAATCGGATTGGCATTATACGTGTCATCCATCAAGAGCATCCCCCGCACCCGGCGCATATGCTGCCGGCCGGCGGGAAAACGAAACCTAGCCAAACGACGCTGCAACAACGCGGCGGATATTTTCAAAAGATAGCCGCAGGCCAGAGCCGCGGCCGCGTTGGCCACATTATGCCGGGCGGGTGAAGCCAGAGAAAATTTTCGGCCGCGCAACACAAACGTGGTCCGCGCCGGACTTTCCAACCGCACTGCACTGGCACGATAATCCGCTGGCCGATCTAACGCGTAGGATATTTTTTGCAAAAGCAGCGGTTTATCTTGCAAAGCGGCCAGATAACGATCGTCGCGGTTAAAAATAACCGTTCCGCCGGGAAGGGTATTTTTGAGCAAATGCAATTTTTCGCGAAAAACTCCCGCCGGGGATTTGAGAAATTCCAAATGCGACGGCCCCACATTCGTGAAAACCGCGATGGTCGGCTTGGCTACCGACGCGAGCCAGGCCATTTCTCCGAAATGATTGGTGCCCATTTCCACCACGACAGCTTGATGATGCTGCCGCAGTTTCAACAGGGTCAATGGCACGCCGTATTGATTGTTTTCCGTCTTATAATTTTTTAAAATTTTACGCCGTCCGCCCAGAATCTGCGTCAGCATATCCTTAGTCGTCGTCTTTCCCGTACTGCCGGTGATCCCGATCACCGGGATCGAAAAACGCGACCGGTACAGCCCCGCGATCCAACCTAAAGCCCGGGTCGTATCCTCAACCTGGATAACCGTGATTCCCGCCGGCGCCACAACCGGTCTGGACACCACCAAAGCCGCGGGTTGACGCAAAATCACCTGGGAGATAAAATCATGCCCGTCCAAACGCTGCCCCTGAATCGCGACGAACAGCCCGCCCCGCCGAACTTGACGAGAATCAATGACCACCTCCGTCACGGACCGGGCTTTTCCCCTTTGCAGAACTTTCCCGTAGACAGCCTCAACAACATCGGCGATTTTTAACATCCAGCAACTCCTGCACAATCTCCCGCTCGTTGAAATCGATCGTGCGGTCTTGAAAGATTTGATAGGTCTCATGCCCTTTGCCGGCGATCAAAACAATATCGTCCTTTTGGGCTTCGCCGAGCGCCGCGGCAATCGCTTCCCGCCGGTCTTCAATGACCCGGTAATTGTCCCGCGTAAACCCGCCGCAGATCTGGGCAATAATATCCCCCGTATTTTCACCGCGCGAATTATCGCTGGTCACAATCGAGAAGTCGGCCAGACTTCCGGCCACTTCGCCCATCAACGGACGCTTGGTTTTGTCCCGGTCGCCTCCGCAGCCAAAAACCAGAATGATCCGCTGGCGGGCAATCGCCCGCAAAGTCGTCAACACATTCCACAAGGCGTCTTGGGTATGCGCGTAATCCGTATAGACAAAAAAATCCTGGCCGCCTTGCACCGGTTCCAACCGGCCGGGCACCCGGCTTAAATTTCCCACGCCGCGGCGAATCGCTTCGGGATCAACCCCTTGCGCGATGGCCGCGGTTATCGCCGCCAAAATATTATAAACATTAAACCGGCCAATCAAAGCCGAATGCATCTCCCATAAACCCAGCGGCGTGACCGCCGTAAACTCCGTCCGGTCGCAGCCCAAAACCAACCTTTGCGGCCGGACTGCCGCGGCCTCACTGAACCCATAAGTCAAGCTGTCCGCTTTGGTCAAACTCAATAAACGACTGCCATAAGGATCATCCAAATTAATCACTGCCCGGCTCGTTACCGGTAAACTCGTGAACAATTTCGCCTTGGCGGAGAAATAAGCTTCCCGGGTGTGATGATAATCCAGGTGGTCGCTGGTTAAATTAGTGAAAACCGCCGTAGAAAAACGGATCAAATCCGCACGCCCCTGATCTAACGCGTGCGATGAGACTTCCATCACGCAACAAGCCGCGCCAGCGGCGCGCATCTCGCGTAACAATTGCTGATTATCCGCCAATCCGGGGGTCGTATTGCCGGAAGGCCAGATCCGGTCTGCGCAACGGTGATTCACTGTCCCGATCACGCCGCAAGTCATTCCCGCCGCGCGATAAATCGCTTCCAGCAAATACGTGAATGTCGTCTTGCCGTTCGTGCCGGTGACGCCGATCACGGGCATTTCTGCCGAAGGATCGCCATAAAAACGAGTCGCGAAAATTTTTAACGCCCGCTCCGGATCAGCGACCCGGATAAAACACGCCTGGGGATAATCGCTTGCGGACGCAAAATCAACCGCGCTCACCACCGCCGCGGCGCCGCGCTGTAAAGCATCGGCAATAAACCCCGCGCCATTTTGCTTCGTTCCTTGACGACCGACAAACAAAGCGCCGGGTGTCACTTGGCGCGAATCTACTGCCAAGGACGTAATCTCCCGATCACCGGATAGAGCCGGGCTGCTGGATAACGGAATCCCCTCAAGGAGTTTTTGGAGTTTCATTAACTTTTCCCGCGTCGACCACACTCAAATATTTTAATGCGTTTTCCATCACCTCTTTAAATACCGGCGCGGCCACTGTCCCGCCGTAATAACTCGGATGCGGCTCATCAAAAACCACCACTGCGGCCAAACGCGGATTTTCCACAGGCGCGAAACCGATGAATGACGCGTAAAACTTGTCATGCGAATACGTGCCGCCAACCACCTTTTGCGCCGTGCCGGTCTTTCCCCCTACGCTCACCCCATCGATCCGCGCCGTCTTGGCAGTGCCTTCCTCCACCACGCCGCGCAAAATTTCCCGCAATCTTTTGGCGGTTTCCACCGACATCACCCGGCCCAATTCCCGGGGTCCAAACGCCTCAATCACCTGATCATATTTATCTTTAACCGCTTTGACCACATACGGCTTCATATACACCCCGTCATTCGCCACCGCGGCGATCGCGCCAAGCAATTGAATCGGGGTGACCGTGACCTCCTGACCGATCGGCACGGCGCCGATCGAAGTCTTGGACCATTGAGCAACCGGCTTAATCACCCCCGCCACTTCCCCTTTCAAATCAATGCCCGTCAACTCGCCGAAGCGATAGCGTTTCGCGTATTTATAAACCAAATCCGGCCCGATTTTCTGAGCGATTTTTGTGGTCCCGATATTGCTCGACACCTCAATCACCTGACGGAACGTAATAAACCCGTGCCGCGTGTGATCATGCAAAATATGATTCGCGACGCGGTATTCGCCATTTTCACAATAAACCTTATCTTCTTCCTTGACCCCGCCTTCTTCCAAAGCCGCGGCTGCCGTCACAATTTTAAACACCGACCCCGGTTCATTCATAAAACTGATCGCCCGATTGGTGCGGCTTTCGGTCGAACTGCTGGCGGCGTTGGCCAAATCATAAGTCGGGACATTCGCTAAAGCCAAAACCTCGCCGGTTTTCACGTCGACAACGATCATGGACGCGGCAGCGGCGTGGTGTTTTTCCGCGCCCTTGGCCAAAGCCTGCTCGGTGAGATACTGAATTGTTTCGTCAATCGTCAAGACGAGATTCATCCCGTCCTGCGGCGGCAAAAATTCCGGGTCAAGCATCAATTGGCGCTGCCGCGCGTCGCGCCGGACGTTCATCCATCCCGGCTCCCCTTTCAAACGGCGATTGAACGCCAACTCCAAACCTTCCAACCCCTCATTGTCGATTCCGGCAAATCCGATCACATGCGCAGCCAACGGCCCGCCCGGATAATAACGTTTGCTTTCTTTTTGAAAACCCAACCCCGGGATGCGCCATGCCTTAATTTTTTCCACGACATCGCTCGACATTTTACGATAAAGCCAAACGAAATACCGGTCCTTGGCTAATTGACCGGAAATTTCCGCCGGACTCATATTGAGTAAAGGCGATAAATTCATCACCGCCGACTGTTTGTTCGCCTCGGACATCACGCGCGGGTTGGCGAATAAAGAATATACCGCGATATTAAACGCCAACGGTCGTTTATTCCGGTCAAAAATCGTGCCCCGCACCGGTTCCAGCTCAATGACCTGTTCATGCTGTCGTCGGGCCAAATGCGTTAAATAAGCGGATCGAAAAATCTGGATGAAAACCAGATGGACGGCAAAAAAGATAAGCAATCCTAAGAGGAAGAGAAAGACAATGCTGAAACGAAAAGGATATTTGCGGATTTGCACGGGACTTCTATTCTTTTGTCAAACTTAATAAACTCAACATCGGGTTGTCTTTTTCCGCTGCCGACGCTGCCGGGGCGGAAGCTGCGGCTGGCTGCGCTGTCGTCTTGTCGGGCGGCGCGGAAATCTGGACGATGCGGCGCGGATCCGCGAAACGCAGTCCCGAATTTTCCTGCAACAACTTTTCGCCCAGATGACTCGCCGACTTCAGCATCGCGATATTGTAAGACAAATGCCCGTTTTCTTCCGTCAGCTGCCGGACCTGTTGTTCTTTTTTCTTTCCGATATAAGCCAGATTAACGATTTGAATTTGCAGGTGAATATAGCATAAAGCGAAGAGCGTGACGCAACTCAGACTTTGGAAAACACGGTTGATCGGCATTTATATCCTTTCCACGGCGCGCAAGCGAGCGCTGCGCGAACGGTGATTATTTTCAATTTCCTCCGGCGACGGCCTTAAGGGTTTTTTGGTCAACGCCCTGGCCATGCCGTTGTCTCCCCAAGCCCGAAAAGTATTTTTTACAATCCGGTCTTCCAAAGAATGAAACCCGATCACCACAAATCGTCCTTGCGGACGCAACACGGCGTACCCTTGAGCCAACCCCTCGGTCAAAACCTCCAATTCGCGATTCACGGCGATCCGCAGCGCTTGAAAAGTCCGCGTCGCCGGATGAATGCGGTCCTGCCGGCCGCGCGGCCCAACGCAGCGCAAAATAAGCAAACTCAGTTCCCGCGTCGTGATAATCGGCTGCCTCTCCCGCTGTTGCACTATCGCCCGGGCAATGCGCCGGCTATGCCGTTCTTCGCCATATTCGCGGATGATCTGTTCAATTTCTCGTTCTGAAAGACGGTTGACCAAATCAGAAGCGGTCTGGCCCTGGCTGGGGTCCATACGCATCTCCAACGGCCCTTCCTGCCGCACGTTAAAGCCGCGCGCGTAATCATCCAATTGCAAGCTTGAAACGCCGATATCCAAAAGAATGCCGTCGACCGACGCAATGCATAGACCAGCCAACAATTCCTTTAACCGGCTAAAATTTCCCTGCGCGAAAAGGCATCGCTCGGCAAACGCGGTCAGACGCTCCGCCGCGATCTTTAACGCCGCCGCGTCCTGATCAATCGCGATCAGACGTCCCGTGTTTCCCAGCCGCTCAACGATCGCCAAGCTGTGTCCCGCCAAACCAACCGTGCCGTCCACTATCACGGCGCCGGGCTGCGGATTCAATAATTCCACCGCAGCTTTCAACATCACCGGCATATGCCTATTTTCCGCGTCACGTATCATGAAATTAGAGATCAATCATCTGCTCGGCGATTTGCTCATACGACGCGTTGGAATTCTGATAAAAAGCGTTCCAAATGTTCTGGTCCCAAATTTCAATCCGGTTGGAAACGCCAATGATCACGGTTTCTTTCGAGATCGACGCGTAATCTTTCAAATATTGCGGGACAACGAACCGCCCCTGCTTATCGGGAACAATGTCTACGGCCCCGGAAAAAAACAACCGATTGAACGTCCGTGCCTGTTGTTTAGTGAACGACAGAGCCCGGAACTTCTGCTCCTGTTTTCCCCACTCCTCAGCGGTAAACATAAAAATACACTGATCCAAACCGCGGGTCAAAAAAAACTGCTCAATTCCGTTGGTTACGCAGACCTCGCGCAATCGCGCCGGCAAAACGATCCGGCCTTTGTCGTCTAAGCTGTGGCTGAACTCCCCATAAAACATTGAAATTGTTTCCTTCAAATAAAAAAACGCAAATGGCACAACCCCTTGAGAGCCGCCATGAGGATTCGCCTATTCCACTTTATTCCACTTTCCTCCACTGCGTCATCAGTATAAAAAGACCGTTCCGGCTTGTCAATATAAAAAATCGCTTCCTGAATTTTGCTTCTTTTGAATGAGTAGCGGAGAGTACTACGGCTTTACGCGGGGCTTAAATGAAAATACCTTCGGGCGGCTTCTTCATCCAGCCGCATCTGGGAGACCAAATCGGCAAGGGACGCAAACTTCTTCTCCGGACGGAGATAGTGGAGAAATTCCACCTGGAGGGTTTGACCATAAAGCGGTTGATGAAAATTCAAAATATAGGTTTCAATATTGATTGCCGGAGCAGTCCGGCGAATGGTCGGCCGAATGCCGACATTCGCAATCGCGGGGTATTTTTTGCCTTTGACCCCGGCGTGAACGCAATAAACCCCATTTGGCGGCAAAACCACATCGCGGGGATCCATATTTGCCGTCGGGAATCCTAACGATGCGCCCCGACGGTCTCCCGGACGCACCCGGCCGGTAACCGCAAACGGCCGGCCCAACAGACGCGCCGCGTTTTTTAATTCTCCGCCGGCCATCAATTGGCGGATCCGGGACCTGCTGATTTTATGGTGTTGCTGCCCCACGCAATGCACCACATCCACTTTGAATCCCTGACTGCTTCCCGCTTTTTTAAACACGGCCAGGGTTCCTTCCCGGTCATGGCCAAAACGAAAATCAAACCCAACGTAAACCTCGACCGGCCGGATCTTGTGAGCCAGATAGTTTCGAATAAATGTTTGCGGGTCAAGCCGGGCAAAACGGCGCGTGAACGGCGCCACCAGACATTGGTCCACCCCAAGCTCCGCCAGCCATTGCAGACGCTGATCCAGCGACATCAAATAAGGATGGGAAATTTCGGGATGAATGATTTTAAACGGATGCGGCCAAAAGGTCATCACCCAGCATTCGCCGCCGATCCGCCGGGACTGGGCGACCGCGGCGCGGATCAGGGCCTGATGTCCCCGATGCCCTCCGTCAAAAACCCCGATCGCTAAAACCCGCGGTCGGCTGGGAGGTTTAACCTTGCCAATTCCGTACGTTACTTTCATGAATATCCTCTAAACGGAATGAATCCTGAATTGAAAACGGGCCGACCTTAGTCCGTTCAATCTGCGAAATACAGGCTCCGCAGCCTAATGCCTCTCCAACATCAGCGGCCAATTGACGCACATACGTCCCTTTGGAGCATTCCATAAAAAACTGCACCTCCGGCGGCGACATCCGTTCCAATTCCAAACGGCTGATAATAATCTTTCGCGACGGACGATCAATAGTTTTCCCCTGCCGCGCCAATTGATACAATTTTTTCCCGCCGATTTTTACCGCCGAAACCATGGGCGGTTTTTGTTCTAAAGTCCCGACAAACTGTTTCAACACTGCTTCCACCTGCGCCTGAGTAATATGCGCGCAGGGCAAACGCTTCAGCTCTTGCCCCTCCACATCCGCCGAGGTCGTGGTCAGGCCTAAAATCATCGTGGCCCGGTAGGCCTTATCAAAAGCGACAAACCGGTCAAAAAATTTTGTCCCCTGGCCCAAGAGAATGACCAACAGACCCGTGGCCAAAGGGTCCAGCGTGCCCGCGTGCCCGACCCGCCGCATATGAAATTTTCGACGGACAACTGCCACCACGTCATGCGATGTCATGCCGGAAGGTTTGTTGACTAAAAGAATTCCATCCATAAATTCACGTCCTTTAAGTAATTGAGCGCTATCTGTCATTCCAGTTTCTTGTTTATTCTCTTTTGAATTTCTTGTTCGACTTGGTTTCTTGCCTCCCGAAGTCCACAAGGCAAGGTACAGCCGCTCGCCCGGGGGTGTCCTCCCCCGCCGAACCGGGAGGCTAACTGCGCCACATCCCAAATGGCCAAAGACCGAAAATTTACCCGGGTGGAATCCTGCCGCATTTCCGTGAAAATGACAATCAATTCAACCCCCACGACCGTGCGCCAGAGATGAAATAACGCATCGCGCAAATCGAATTCGTCGCTGAACGCTTTTACTTGTTTTGCGGTCAAATGCAACCAGATGATTTTCCCCTCATTTGTCCGCTCGGAAGTATTGGCGATTTTCAAAAATAAACACAAATCCCGCGTTGTCGTCCTTTCGTAAAACTGATGATAAATCTCCGCCGGCTTTAAACCCGCGGCGATCAACTCTGCCGCGACGCGGTGGGTGCGGCTGGCGGTGTTTTCATAACGAAACGAACCCGTGTCCGTCATCATCCCCGCATACAATAACCAAGCCGTGGTCCGATCCATTTTCACGCCCAGCGCGGCCGCCAGGTCAAAAAGCATCTCGCACGTCGAGGACGCCTGGGGATCAACGCAATTCACGCGGCCAAACTGCCGATTGGTCACATGATGGTCAATATTGAGCACGCGATGATTATTGATCAACGACTTGACCCGGCCGATCCGTTCCAAATCTCCGCAATCCAAAATCACGGCCGCGTCAAAAGACAGCGCCGTCCCCGGCTTCCATACCTTAATCCGCCGGGCGTCCGGCACAAAACTCAAACGTCCCGGCAGAAGCTCGGACGTCATCACCGTCGCTGTTTTCCCCAAAGCCCGCAAAATCCGGGCCAGGGCCAACTGGCCGCAAATCCCGTCGGCATCCGGATTAACGTGCGACGCGATCAAAAATCGCCGCGATTGCTTAATTTCCCGAATCAACGTCGCGTTTTTCATTATGGATCTCCTTCAATTTTTCCTCAATCTTCATCCCATATTCGATCGATTCATCAAAAGAAAAAAGCAGTTCCGGCGTGAATCGCATTTTTAACCGTTGGCCCAATAACCGGCGGATCAAGCCCGCGGCGCTGGTTAAGCCAGCTTGCGCGCCTTCAACCTTATCTCCCCCGCCCAACACGCTGAAATAGATCCGGCCATTGCGCAAATCCGCGCTCACTTCGGCGTGAGTGATCGACACAAACATCAACCGCGGATCGCTCAACTCCTGCTGCAGGATCAATCCAATCTCGCGTTTCACCTGATTATTCACCCGTTCCATTCTGGACATACCGCGCTCCCTTCCCTAAACTGCTAAATATCTATTCCCGCGGAAAAACACGCGGCGCTGAAAAGCGCCGCCAGAAAAAATTGAATAAAATTCATATAGCGCGCTTCAACCTTTCTCGGACAAACGCCTGTTCCTCCGCGACTGTTTTGACTATACCGTCGATTTTCGCGTCGAAAAGATCGTCCATAACCCGGCCGATTTCTTTCCCGGCGGCGAAACCATATTTTTGCAAATCCGCGCCGTTGAGCTTTAAAGCCGGAGTTCCCGGCTTGGCTAAAAACCAATTCAATTTTTTAACCGCGTCTCCGGCAGCAGCCCGCAGACGAAAATACACCAAAGCCGCCGGCGAAAAACGGATTAACCCCCGGTAAATCTCGCTCTTCTTGCGCTGTCCCGACAAAAGCCGCGCTATTTCCGGCCCTTGCCGGCTCTGCCGCATTGCCAGCATCTCGGCTTTTGTCAAATGAACGTCCCGACCGAACTTTTCCAATACGGGCAAAGAAAATCGCGCTGTCAAAGCCAGCAAACGCGGCAGCCAGATTTCGCCGGTGAAGCGGCCCGCCAGCGCAAGTCGCGAGGTTTCCCATTTTTTATCTAAACGGATTGCCGCTTCCGGATCAAAATCCTGCGCTTCCCCGAAAAGACGAAAAGCGCTCCATTGTTTTAGCCGCCGCAGACTGGCCGCAGCGGTTTCTTCCTGCAAAATTTTTTTCAATTCCCGGAAATACCGAAACGGATGCGTCTGGGGAAGGGAAGCGCCCGCCAAAACCGCCTTGCTTTGCCCTAAGGTTTTCGACTCGATTCGAAAACCCAACCGCCGTTCAAACCGGGCCCGCCGGAACA
>JADFXQ010000049.1 GCA_015233495.1 Candidatus Omnitrophota bacterium
TTCACCAATTTCCAGATGCTCTGCCTGCTGATTTTTTTCCCCAAACGGCTCAAAAATAAATGCGGGGTAGGCGTCTTAGCTAATTTCGGACGGACGCGGTCGCAATATTTTTCCACGGCAAGCCGGGCCTGTTTCCCAATCGGCACAATACGCTGTTTGCTCCCTTTGCCGGTGCAGCGTAAATATCCCGCCTCCAAATTCACGTCTTCGACTTTCAAATCAACCAATTCCGAAACCCGCATACCGCTGGCGTAAAACAATTCCAGCATCGCGTGGTCGCGTAAAGCCTGGCAATTGTTGCCTGCGGAAGCTTGGAGCAAAGCGCTGACCTCAGCCGCAGTCATCACCTGCGGGACCCGCTTCCAGATTTTTGGGGTGTCCACCAAGAGCGTCGGATCTTCGGCAGTCCGCCGTTCGCGCACCAAAAAACGGTGAAACATCCGGATCGCTGACAGCGAACGACAAATCGAAGGCGCGGACAACTTCGCCTGTTTCTGGCTATACATGAAATCCGCAATATCTTTTTTACGCGCCAGTGCGAGAACGCTGACGCCCCGCGCCGCGCAAAACGCGGCGTATTTCCGCAAATCGCGACGGTAAGCGGCGAGCGTGTTGGCCGCGAGGCCGCGCTCCACCGCTAAAAAATTTATAAAATCCTCGATCGCCTCGCCCATCGGTCGCCTATGCCCCCCCGGGGATCACCGTGGTATATTTCCGCGGCTTACGGGGCGTCAATTTATCCATCATGGTTTTTTCATTAACGCGCAGCCGCTTGCTGATCGCGCCGCGGCGCCGCAATTCGCGCGGCCGATTGAATTCCAATGACAATTCTTTCATGTCCACCAACAAACGCTGGGCCGCCTCCCGGTCATTCCCGTCGAGTAAATCATGAATTTTTTCCATCTGACCCAATTCCTGCGCCACCACGTAATTTAAACGTTTTTCGTTCTCTTCTTGCGGATCATCCACCAAACCAATCAATTCCCGATGCCAGACCTTCCATAAACCGAACGCCTGACGGTATTGTTCGGCGGCGGAATAGACTTGCACCGGATAATCAATCGGCGTTAAAATCGGCTGCACCGCCGCGCTGTCATCTTTATTTTTTTTACGCGTGAATTTTTTGCGCAGCGGTTCGCACCCCCAAACCGCGAAAACCGCGCAACATAAATAGACCAACATTATCGCCTTAAGCTTACGCATCAAGCAGCTCCTTGAACTGAGGTTCATCCAAAATCGTGATTTTTAATTCTTGGGCTTTGAAATATTTGGACCCGGGATTTTTTCCCGCTACCACAAAATCAGTTTTGCGGCTGACACTTTCGACAATATCCGCGCCTAAAGCCCGGGCTTGGGCCGCCGCTTCTTCCCGCGTCAGGGATTCCAGCTCACCGGTAAAAACAATTTTCTTGCCCGACAAACGAAGCGCCGCGGCCACCGCCGGCCGCGGCTCCGTCATATTTACACCCGCTGTTTGCAAACGACTGATCAGCCGGCGCACCGATTCCTGGCTAAAAAAATAAACAATCGACTCGGCCATGACCGGGCCGATCTCCCGAATACGCGCCAAATCCTCGCGCTTTGCCTGGCCCAGATGTTCCAAAGTTCCAAACTGCCGGGCCAAAATCCCGGCTGCTTTTTCGCCGATATTCATAATCCCCAGCCCGAACAAAAGCCGGGACAATGGCCGCGTCTTACTCGCGGCGATTGCTTTTAATAAATTATCCGCTTTTTTCTCCTTAAACAACTCACATTGTAGCAACGCGTCCCGGTCCAAATCATAAATATCCGCGATATTTTTTAAAACTCCCTGCGTCAACAACTGCCGCGCCGCCGCTTCGCCAAAACCCTGAATATCCATGGCTCCGCGGGAAGCAAAATGCAACAGCGCCCGTTCCAATTGTTTGGGGCAAGACGGATTTCCGCAGCGGTACGCCACTTCCTCGGCTTTCTCTTTGCGCACGGGTCCGCCGCATTCCGGACATTTTTCCGGCGAAGCCACAACTTGCCTTCCCGGTTCAACGCTCGGGCGCAAAACTTTGACGACTTTGGGAATCACGTCGCCGGCGCGTTCGATCAAGACCCGGTCACCGACCGCGACCCCCAGTCGTTTTATCTCGTCAAAATTATGCAAAGTAACGCGGCTGATCGTTACCCCGCAGCATTCCACGGGACGCAGTTCCGCCACCGGAGTCAACACGCCGGTCCTCCCCACCTGAATCACGACGCGTTCGATGGTTGTGGCGGCTTGGGCCGCCGGGAATTTATACGCCACGGCCCAGCGGGGACTTTTTAACGTTGTCCCCAATTGCCGCTGATCCGCGAACGCGTTGACCTTGATCACCACCCCGTCCACTTCATAGGGCAGATCCGCCCGCTTCGCCTGAAACTCCTGGCAAAAACCCAAAACCGCGTCGATATCTTGACAAAGCCGGCGATGCTCATTAACCCGAAACCCCCAAGCGCGGGCGGTTTCTAAAAAATCCCACTGAGTAGCAAGCGGTTTTCCGCCGATCAACATCCCGAAGGAATGGATATAAATCCGCAATTGCCGCCGGGCGGTTTCGCGGGTATCTAACAGCTTCAAAGCACCGCTGGTCGCGTTACGGGCGTTAGCGAACAAAGCCTCTTCCTGCCGTGCCCGGGATTGATTCAACCGCTCAAAATCTTCCCGGCTCATGTAAGCCTCACCGCGTATATCCAAAAATTCCGGAAAAGGCGTATCCGGATTGGCTTGCAGCCGCAGCGGCGCCCCGCGTATAGTTTTTACGCCGGAGCTTATATCTTCGCCAGTCACTCCGTCGCCGCGGGTCGAACCTATTGTCAGCTGTCCGTCCTCATACCAAAGCGCGACGCTCACCCCGTCCATTTTTAATTCCACGACGTACTCCATCCGCTCCCGGCCCAGCCCTTTCACGACCCGTTGATGCCATTCACGGATTTCCTGATCCGAATAAGTATTATCCAAAGAAAGCATTTTAACGCGATGCTCGACTGTCTTTCCCGCCGCCGAGAGGACCGCGCCCACTCGCTGGGTCGGCGAATCCGGAAAAATCAAATCCGGAAATTCCGCTTCCAACTCCCGCAGACGGCGCATTTTATCGTCATACTCCTTATCGGAAATCATGGGCTGGGAAAGCGCATAGTAGCGATAATTATGCTCTTCCAACTCTCGCGATAACCGCTCGATCTCTTGTTTTGCCTGCCGCGCATGAGTCATAAATGTTTATCCCATCATGAAACAATTACCCCCAAAACATCAACATCCCGACTCTCGCTCTTGCCTCTAACGTAGACCATCTTCCGTTTCCAATCCGCCGTCTTCTATCTTATCTCAAATCCGGTTTCGGTTTTTTCCGCGGCCGGGCAAAAACTAATTTGTTTATGCCGGATATACCCGGAAAAATGTTTTTCTATCCGCCGACAAAGCTCAACAATATCTTTTTCCGCGCCTTCCGCAAACAATTCTACTTCGGCCGAAGGCAAATTACGCACCCATCCGGTTAAACCAAGATCCCGGGCGTATTCCCGCGTCGTAAAACGAAACCCCACGCCCTGCACGCGACCCCGATAAATAATATTGGCTTGGAACATAAAACGAAAATTGTGATGATCAAAATTTTGTCAGCTATTAATGCCTGGAAAGGAGATAGGTGCTAGGCGACCGAGAGACGAACTGTTTGCTTTTTCCCCTCTCCTCTCTCCTCTCGCCTCTCTCTGACCAAAATTTGCCTGCGGCAAATTTTGGTCGGGAAGGGGGGATTTGAACCCCCGACCTCAACGTCCCGAACGTTGCGCGCTAGCCAGCTGCGCTACTTCCCGACAAAATGGATGTGGATAGTTTATCATCGCCGCGAACGAGCGTCAATGGCCCGCCGCGGGAATCATAAAAAAGGAAGGTGTTACAAACTTGCGCACGCCGGCGCGTCCGCAAATATATTAGACTTCTTTAATGCCAAAACCGATTTCCGCGTCCGCTACCAATTTATCCAGCACGAAAGCCTTGGTTTTCAAAAATCCGACTTTCGGAAGCATCTTCACGGTTTCCACTTCAATCCGGATCTGATCACCCGGCACGACCGGCGCGTAAAATTTGGCCGTGACTTTCGCGAGGTAATAAATCAGCTCCTTGCCCTGCATATTTTTGCTGTAATAAAAATAAATACACCCGGCTTGCGCCATGGCTTCAATTATCAACACGCCCGGCATCACTTTTTCATTCGGAAAATGCCCGACAAAGTGCTGCTCATTGATCGACACATTTTTTAGCGCTATCAATTTTTCGTTCGGCCGGCAATCCGTGACCCGGTCAATCATTAAAAACGGAAACCGATGCGGGATGATTTTTTGAATTTCTAAGATATCCAATTCCATAAAATCGCCTCCAAATGTTTATTCTATGTACCACATAAATCAGCAAGCGTCAAATATTATTCCAGTTTCGCGTTTTTCCCCCTTCGCTAAACCGCTTTCAACCCATATTTCATAATCACTTCCCGCAAAGCCGAAAATTGAACTGGTTTCGCTAAACAAGCGTTCATCCCGGCTTGCACGGCAGCGGCTTGTTCTTCTTGCAACACGGCCGCAGTCAAGGCAATGATCGGAATATCTTGACTGATTTGCGCCCGGATGATTTTTGTCGCCTCCACGCCGTCCATTTCCGGCATATGCACGTCCATCAAACACAGATCATATCCCTTCAATTTGATTTGCTCGATCGCTTGTCTGCCATCAAAAACGTAATCCGCAATACATCCCAGAATATTCAAATACTCTTTCATCAACTCCACATTCGCCATACTGTCTTCCACCAACAAAACCCTAACCCCTTTACAAGACACCTCCTGTGCCAAATGCTTGGTCACCACTGTCTTTGCCGCCCGCCGGTCGCCCAATACCGCGGCAATCACCTGAATCAAGTCCCCGGCCATAAAAGGTTTGGACAAATATCCGTCAAATCCCAATTGCGCCGCGGTTTCGCGATCGCCCACCCGTGGTTCAGCGGTAACAGCAACCATCTTGCTCTGGCCGAACCTTTGATCTTCCCGCACCTTTTTTAACAACTGCAAACAATCTTCCTTGCCGATTAAAAAATCAAACAATAAAACATCCGGACAATTCCCTTCCCCGATCAACCGCTCCAAAGCCTGCCATGCCCCTGCCAAAGCGCTTTCCGCCGCTACCACCCGCATTCCCGCTTTCTCGCAATGTTGCCGGGTAATTTGGCGGGCTATTTCATTATCCTCTAAAATAAAAACTTTCTTGCCTGGCAACGCCTCCGGTTTGACCGGGACCAAGCGCGGCTCAATTTCTCCGGACACCTTGATAAACGGGATATCAAAAATAAATTCCGCTCCTTTCCCCTCCTGAGACTTAACCTGGATTGTCCCGCCCATGGCCTCGACAAACGATTTTACAATAGTCAACCCCAATCCGGTGCCGCCATAGCGGCGCGTCGTGGACCCGTCCGCCTGAGTAAACGGAAAAAATATCGCCTCCAATTTATCCGCGGGAATACCGATCCCCGTGTCCTTCACCGCAAAACGCACCCGCGTTAACCCCGCGTCCGCCGGAATCCGCAAATCAATGTCGACAATCAAACCGATCCCGCCGGCATGAGTAAATTTGCCCGCGTTGCCTAAAAGATTGACCAAAACCTGCCGCAAACGAGTCGGATCGCCTTTCACCCGCGCCGGCACGTCCGGGCTGATGTCAACATAAGGATATACTTGACTGCTCTTGAGCCGCACCGCGATCATTTTAAACACATTGGTCACCAGATACGGCAAATCAAATTCAATTGACTCCAATTGCACCCGCCCCGCTTCCATTTTCGATATATCTAAAATATCATCTATAATTTTCAACAAATGCTCGCCGCTGGTATTGATCATATCAATATAGTTTTTCTGTTTTGCCGGAAGTTCCGCGGTCTTCAACAGCTGACTAAACCCGATGATCGCGTTCATCGGCGTGCGGATCTCGTGTGACATATTGGCGAGAAACTGGCTTTTCGCCACATTGCTCGCTTCCGCAGCTTCCTTGGCCTTGAGCAATCTATCGTGTTCTAAAGACAATTCCTTGGTTCGTTCCGCGACCAAGGCCTCAGCCCGATAACGCCGGGTCACCATCCCGTTTAAAAACAAAGCGAATATGCCGGTCAGGAAAAATGAAATCGGCAAAATCCAACGGTACCCTGTCGGCAAATGCTCAGCTATAAAAGTTGTGCCCGGAACAATGGTGATGCGCCATTCCCGGTCCGCGATTTCCAAAGGCGCCTCATATTTTGTAGCAATATTGTTCCAATCCACGGTTCCCAAACGCAATTGGTGACGGTATAAAACCCGCTCGGCCAAAGGCGCGGCCGGATCTTCGATCAAACAGGCCAATCCCTCCGCCGGCATTTTGGAATAAGCGTTTTTTAAAAATTCTTCCGTCGGATAAACCCCGGTTACAAACCCGCGCAACAGTTCCCGTCGTTCCGCCACAGTCCGCGGCTCCGTCTGGTTGACGTAAACCGGAACAAAAATCAAAAAACCGATTTTTTTCTGCTGAACCAGGACCAACGTGATCTGCCGCGTGGCGATCGGTCGGTTTTCATCGCGGCTTTTTTCCAACGCCTCCCGCCGCGCCGACTCTGATCCCAAATCAAATCCGGAGGCGGTTTCATTCCCCTTGACCGGTTCCGTATAATAAATCGGGAAATATTCCCGACGATCCGCAGCCGAGATCAAATCACCGGCCGCGTTTTTTTCCTGAAATTGAAACGCGGGAAAGCCGTCTTGTTTCGCCCGGTTCTCAAAATCCGGCCGTTGGGCGCCGGTGACCCGGGGCGCCCATCCGATCGCCTGAATCACGCTGTCTTCCGTCAACGGCACGACAAAACGCCGAAAATCCTCCCGTCCCACGTTGGCGGAATTTTCCATAAACCGGCTAATATGGTCAAGCCGCTCGATTTGCAGTTTCATCGCTTGCGACACGCCGATGATCCGGGCCGCGGCCCGTTGCCGAAACAGAGCCTGAAACGTTTCAAAGCTGTTTTCCCTCGCTTGTTGGAATATGAAAAAACCGATGGCCAATCCGAGGACCATCACAATGATCCCCGGCCCCCACGCCAACAAAAGATCCGCGGCCAAACCCTCCTGCATCATATAAATGGACCGCGTCAGCCGCTGATTATATATAAACGTTAAAAGAAAAACCAGACAAAACGCGGCCATCAACAATATGGCTTTCAGCCTCTGCTTCGCGATCGCCTGTTGATAAGCCTGGGCGCTGACATCCATGGCCAAAGAGGCAATGACTTCTCCGGTTTGCGCGTCGGAGATCACGGTGATCGCGGATATCCAGGCGCCCCACCGGTCCGTATAGGGCCCTTCGATAAACGCTCCGCCTTGAGAAAAAATCCGCTTAAACTCGGGCGTTGCCTCGTCGTACACCTGGCCGGGCGGCGATTCATCCGGACTCCCGGCCGGCTCCGAATCCGCCAAAAAAATTACTTGTCCTTTAACAAGCCGCGTCAGATAAATGAACCGGGATCCGGAATAATTTTGCCGCAAAGTTTGCAGCAATAATTTAAATTGCTGATAAACCGGATCATTCACGTCCGCGGCCGTGCCGGACAATTTTTTAACTTTCAGAGAATCAATGGAAACCGCAATCTGCTGGATATCCGTCAACATCCGCTCTTTATATCTCGCTTGTTGCTGATCTCCCATCCAATCCGCGCCGAATTCACCTAAGCAAATCGTCACAATGACGCCGGCCGCCAAAACAACGCTTAATTTGTTAACCCCCATTTCCTTAAGATTTCCGACCCGCTTCTCATTCGCCTCACTGTAATACCAGATCGCGAAGGCGATCACCACAGCCAGGAGTCCGCGGACCAATTGAATGGGAAATCCGGCCCAGGCCAGAAAAGAGTCGTGATTAATGATCCCGGCCAAACCGAACAACGACTTGGGCGGAACCAATCCCCCGGCAAGGCCGTAAATCAAAAATACGGCCGCGCCCACCCTGAGGGCCTGGCTCCCTGATTTTTCTCGACGAGAAATTTCCCAAAGCGCTAAAGCGGAATAAACACTGCCTAAAAACCCCAAAGCAAAACGGCACGACCCGTTCAATCCGGCGGCGCCCAAAACATACCCGTAGGCGGCTCCCAGCAATAAAGGCAGATAAATCCATAACCCGGCTTTAAATCGGTCTAATTTTTCGCACGCCGCCCTGCCGAATTCAATCAGAAAAATAAATGAAACCGTCATCACGATGAGGCGCGCCCATTTGAATGATTCACTGTCGCCCAAACTGATCGAAAGCAAATCCAACCACTCATTGCATCCATGGGTTAAACCAAAAAGCCCGAGCCAAAACCAGGGGATATTAACTTGACGTTTT
This sequence comes from Candidatus Omnitrophota bacterium, assembly GCA_015233495.1. Taxonomy (GTDB): domain Bacteria; phylum Omnitrophota; class Gorgyraeia; order Zapsychrales; family Zapsychraceae; genus JADFXQ01. The sequence goes on from JADFXQ010000049.1 coordinate 8,395, forward strand.
TTCTGCAGGGGAACACAAACTGCGGCCAAAAGAAGAAAAGCTAATCCATAAACAAAAAAGATCAGATCCAAGTGCGCCTGAAAAAACAGCTTCATGCTAACCGCGCTTTTTATAAATGTACGGATTGTCAGACTGCCCGTCCCGCGCCAAAACATACTTGGCTAAAATATCGGTTTCAATATTAACGCGGTCGCCTTTTTTAAGCAATCCCAAGGTAGTCACTTCGAGGGTGAAGGGGATCAAATACACCGAAAAAAAATTCCGGCGTACCGCGCCGACCGTCAAACTGACGCCGTCGATACACACAGAACCTTTTGGCACAATATATTTCGCTAAATCTTGCTGAGTGGTCACTTGAATTTCAACATAATTGGGCAAGGTAATCACGGCGCGCACAGTTTCCATATGGTCAACGTGGCCGCTGACAAAATGGCCGCTGATCCGGTCGCTGACCTTAAGCGCCCGTTCTAAATTTACCCGGCTTCCGGATCCGACACTGCCCAAAGTCGTCTTCTCCAAAGTCTCTTTCATAATATCAAAAGAAAAAACTTTAGACTGCCGCCGCGTCACGGTCAAACACACGCCAGACACGCAAATGCTGTCCCCGGCTTTGGCGCCCGTAGCGGTTTTGCCGCCCCGAATAAACAGCGTCGACAAATTTTCTTGGCGCGCCACTTTTTCGACCACGCCTGTTTCTTCGGCGATACCGGAAAACATTTTTTCGCTCCCCCCCTCCCTGCCCTTCCCCACAGCTTGCCTGCCTGGCAGCCGGGGGGAGTAAATCAAACGTACGCCTCAAATAAAAAATCTTTACCAATCGATCGAACCGTCATTTGTTTTAATACAATTGCCTTTGGCAAATCCCGAATATCCAACCCGGTCACTGAACTCAAGGCCTGCTGATCCCCCAAAATTTTCGGCGCCACATAAGCGTAGACCTTATCCGCCAATCCCGCCTTCAGCACCCGGCCCACAGTCGCCGCTCCGCCTTCCACTAAAATACTGCAAATCCCGGCGGAAGCAAGCTGTTTGAAAAGAAAAATCAAATCAATTTCGCCCCGTTTTTCCGGACATACCAGAACGTTAACGCCCAGCTCCGCCAAACGTTTCCGCCGTGACAGCGGCGCCTGTTGAGTCACCGCCAACCAGCAATCCTGTGGCTGGGTCTTCGCGAATAATTTTGCTGACAAAGAAGTCTTGAAAGCCGGATCCATAATAATTTTTTTTATCCGCTTGCCGCGCCGCCCCGCGTTCAGTCCCGGATCGTCCTGCTTGACCGTGCGCCGGCCGCAAAGTATCGCGTCATATTCATTGCGGATCCTCCGGGCAAAAGCCCGCGCCGCGTCGGACGTGATCCATTTCGATTTCCCGGCAGCCGTCGCGATTTTGCCGTCCAAAGTCTGGGCAAACTTCACCGCCACAAACGGCATTTTTTGCTTCATATTTTTTATAAACACCTCATTTAACCTTTCCGCCTCCCGGCGCAAAACACCGACCCGGACCTTCACCCCTTGACTACGTAACTTAGCAATCGATTTCCCGTTCGTCAACGAATTCGGGTCTGACATCCCGATTACAACCTCACGCGCCCCGCTTTTGATCACCGCTTCCACGCAAGGCGGAGTATATCCCCAATGAAAACAAGGCTCTAAATTAACATACAAAGTCGCGCCAGCAGCCCGCGGTCCCGCCGCTTTAAACGCGGCAACCTCGGCATGATCGCCGCCGCAGCGGCGATGATACCCCTCTCCCACAATCCGGCCATCCTTGACCAAAACCGCCCCAACCATGGGATTCGGAGATGTCCTCCCCTTACCAAGAGCGGCCAACTCCAAAGCCCGGCGCATAAATTTTTTATCCAGTTCCATATGTGTGCCACTTAAAAATAAATTTAGGAACGCATACTTACTCAGCGAGAAGCGGGTTGGCAAGGTCTGTTTTCTGCCGCTTTGAGCGAAAGCTCCGTGCGGCAGACAACAGACCCGACCAACCGCCCAGCTTCGAGCGTCTTTTTAATCATGCGGCAGGCCTGCCTGCCGATAGGCAGGCCTGCCTGCCGATAGGCAGGCCGTCATGCTTCGAGCGTCTGCTTCATCGCCTCCACAAACCGGTACGGCAACCGTATCTTGCCGATAGCCGTGTTATCTTTACCCGCGCCGTGCGCGTCCGAACCGCCAGTCAACAATAAATTATGTTTGCGGCCAATTCCCTCGTAATATTCGATGATTGTTGACGACACATTCGGATAATATACCTCCAGCCCTCCCAAACCGTCCCGCACCATTGCCGGAATCATCTCATCCACCCGGGTCAGCATCGGATGCGCCAAAACCGCCACTCCGCCAAATTTTTTAATCAACGCAATCGCCTGAGCCGGAGTCTGCCGATACTTCGCTACATAAGCCGGACCGCCTTCCGCTAAATACCGGTCAAAAGCGGTTTGCACATTTTTCACTAAACCTTTTTCCTTCATAATCATGGCCAAATGCATACGTCCGACCGCCGTAGTCCCGCCACGAGCGCAGACTTCTTCCAAGGAAATATCCCCGCCGGCTTTGATCCCATTCAACTTTTCCAGCATGCGTCCCATCCGGGCCACTCTTGAATCCTGCATCCGCAAAAGGTGCTGATGAAAATCCGGGTGCTGATAATCAAAAAAAAATCCCAAAATATGAATCTCCCGGTTCCCGGCCTCGCAAGAAAGTTCAATCCCGGGAATGATTTCAACCCCGTGTGCCTGTCCCGCGGCAACCGCTTCTTCCATACCATCCACCGTGTCGTGGTCCGTAATCGCGATACAGCCGATTTGAAATTGCTTGGCTTGAAAAACCACTTGGGAGGGCGTTAAAGTGCTGTCGGAATAATTCGTGTGTAAATGCAGATCGGCGTATTCGATCATCGGGAAGAGGGAATTTCAGTTTTGTGGATTTTATCGAGAATGCCGTTGACGAATTTTCCGGAATCCATGTCTCCGTATTTTTTGGCCAATTCCACGGCCTCATTTATCGCCACTTTGGGAGGGATGTCTCCTTGGGTGAACAAAATTTCATACACCCCGATGCGCATCACATTGCGGTCAATCGCGGCCATGCGGTTCAACTGCCAATTTGTCGCGTACTGCATGATTTTAGCGTCAATCGCCGGCAGGTTGGCCCCCACTCCCCGAGTCAGTCCGTCGCAAAAATCTTTGATCCCGCTGTCTTTTTCTTCATTCTCGTTCCAAAAAATCTGGGTCGCGGACGCGGGATCCCGCCGGGTCATGTCCGCTTGATATAAAATTTTTAAAGCCATTTCCCGAGCTATAGTTCGTTTTCGCATAGATGCGCTTTCATCTCTTGATTTTCAACGCTGATAAAACCTGGATCATTTCCACTGCCGCCCGCGCTGCGTCACGGCCTTTATTGATCCCTTGGGGCTGGGCGCGCTTCAGCGCCAAATCCTCCGTGTCCGTGGCCAAAACCTCAAAAATAACCGGCTTATCGGTTAGCAAACCAACGTCCATGATCCCCCGCGCCGTTTCCCAAGCAACCAATTCATAATGCAGGGTCTCCCCCCGGATCACCGCGCCCAGACAAATCACCGCGTCGATGTTTTTCTGCCGCGCCAATCGCCAGGCGACCAAAGGGATTTCAAAAGCGCCCGGCACCCAGACCACGCGGATCCGGGCCGGAGCAACGCCCAAAATCCGCAGCTCATCCAAACAAGCCTCCAAAAGATTTCGGGTGATCGCCTCGTTAAACCGCGCCACCACAATCCCGATGCGCATATTTTTATCCGCCATTAATACGGGTGTCTCTGTTTGGGTTTGCCGCACGACCATCATATACTCCAAAATAACAAAGGACAAAATTCAAAGCACAAAACCCTAACCCCGTATTTCAGTTTTACATTTTAGATTTTGAATTTTGACCTTTGTCATTTTATAAAATATGCCCCATCTTTTCTTTCTTCGTCTCCAAATACTTCTTATTCTTTTCATGCGGCGGTTGGTTGGCTGACTGCGCCGTGTTCCGCGAGGGTTGCTTCCGGGATTTGGAGAAAGCGGATTTTGGCTGCATTGCTGTAAGCCGTAACGCCGAGTTTGAAAAATTTGGAACTGCCGCTGATATCGGTTAAACTTCCTGCCAATAATCCGCCGGTGCACGATTCCGCGACCGCGATGGTTTTTTTGTGGCCAATCAATAGTTGGGCAATTTTTTGTTCTAACGTCATAGGCCTCAATTATAGCGCGGGTCGAAACGCTTGACAAGGTGAAAACTTTTAGTGATACTGTTTTGATCAAGTGTTTAAGTTGGGGTAAGGGGTAGAGGATTTTTAAACCGGAAAACAAAAGCATAAGGAAAAGTCGATGTTTAATACCATTGGGGAAGTTTTGCAGGATTTGCGGGAAGGCAAAATGGTCATTGTCATGGATGATGAAGGCCGGGAAAATGAAGGCGATGTTTTATGCGCCGCGGAATTCATCACGCCGGATAAAATAAATTTTATGGCCCGCGAAGCGCGTGGCCTGATTTGTGTGCCGATGGAAGGGCCGCGTTTGGATGAATTAGACCTTCATCCGATGAAAGTGCACGTTTCGCACCGTCATCAGCCCTGCGACACCGGATGGGCGATCTCGGTGGATGCGGTACAAGGCGTGACTACCGGAATTTCCGCGGCGGACCGGGCCCAGACGGTGAAAGCGCTGATTGATCCGCAAGCCACGCCGGCGGACCTGATTACCCCGGGCCATCTTTTTCCGTTACGGGCGCGGAATGGCGGGGTATTGGTGCGCGCCGGGCATACCGAAGCTTCGGTGGATTTGATGAAATTGGCCGGACTCTATCCGGCCGGGGT
>JADFXQ010000004.1:0-22931 GCA_015233495.1 Candidatus Omnitrophota bacterium
GAAAATGAAAAAGCCGAGCAAGACAAACGAGATGTGTTGCAGCGGGAAAAAGAGAACGAGGCAAAACGGAATTTGACTTTGGAGAAGACCCGGAGCAAAGTCTTAGAACAAGCTCAAAAAGAAAAAGACATTTTGGAAAATGAAAATCGTGAATTGGCCAAGGCGGGTTATTCCCCGGTGCAAGAACCCCCGGATCAGCAGCCGATTGAAGGCATATCAGTGAAGGGCAAAACCGAAGAAATTGACGCGGCCAGGGTCGAAGAAACGAAGCGGACCCAGGCCAAAGAAATCGCGGAGAATAAACGCCAAGAACGCGAAGCGCTTCGGGAAAAACAAAAACAGGACCGCGAGCTTGCCCTACGCAAAAAAGAGCAGGAATTGCGGGAAAAATATCAACGCGCCGAAGATCTAAAAAAATTGAAAGCGGAAATGGAAGCCACGTATCAAGACGCAGTGCGTTTGTATGAACAAGGCCAGGTTGAACTTTCCCTGGCGCAGTTTGAAAAATTCGAACAGATGATGAAGAATGATGCACTAGACGAGGCTTATTTGAATAAAGTTCGCCGGCGTTTAGTTAAAGATCGGGAACGTTTTAAAAAAATGAACGGCGCTAAATCCGAGGTAGTGGTGGGGGGCGTGCCGATACCCGCGGATCAGCAAGCTGATTTGAAAAAAATGGCTGAGAAAATCCGCGTCGAAGAAGATCAGTTGGCCAAGGAAAAGAAACTGCATGAGCAAAAAGTTGCGGAAGAAAAACAAAGGATTGAGGCTTTAAAAAATCAACCAGAAGCGCCGGCGCCGCAGCCCGCTTCTTCTGCCGAGGCTGTTACTGCGCCGGTTTCGAAAGACGCCGCAGCGGCAAAATCCAACCCAGGGAAAGCGGAGGCAGTAGCTTTAGAAAATATGAGCGAAGGGCAATTGAAACAGGCGATTCTGGAACAAAAAGGCCAAATACAGCAATTGATCGCGGAACGTCAAGGCGAATTGCATCAGGAGCGGCAAAAAGTGCAAAAAGAATTGGAAGGCAATGTGGAAGAACTGTATGTGCGGGCGGTTCATTTGGCGCGTTCCAAATTATACCGGGATGCGAAACAGGCGTTTCTGGAAGTCGAGGATGTCGCTCCCGACTATAAAAAAACGCGCGACTATATGACCAAGATGGACGGTTATATCGCGGAAGCAGAACAGAAATCGTCCACCGCCGCGCCGGAAGGCGTGTCTGCGTCCGCCTCGGCTCCGCCGGCAGTCAAATCCCGTTTGGACATTATCCGCGAATCCTTAGACGCTGTTCAAAAGTAATTTCGATTTTTCATACTAAAAATTCAAATGAATTGACGTTTATAACTTATGAAAATTTTAAAAATTATCGTGCTTAGTTTATCGGCCTTGATTCTGTTTTTGGGAATCGCGCTATACATCGGGGTGAAAACTTTTGATATCAATCGCTATCGCTCCCAAATTATCAATACCATAAGCCAGCAAACCGGGAAACAGATTGAGTTTGGCCGAATAAGCCTGGATTTGTCTTTGACGAACGGGATATTGATCAATGTTGCGGATGTGGTGGTAAAAGATGCGCAGTTGGCATTGACAATGCCCAAAATTTCAGCGGATATTCAGATCCTAAATTTGATAAGAAGCCGGGAAGTTAGTTTAACGGATTTTCGGGTTTATGGCGGAGAATTGAGTTACACGGACACAGCCGCGGGTCTAAAACTCCAATTCGCGGCTCCACATACAGCCTCGTTAAACGGCAAGGTAACTGCCAATTTAAGCAACCGGGAAATCCATTTTAAGTTTCAAACGGAAAATTTTGATTTCAACACGTTGGTGACAACCAAGTCCCTGCCGATTAAAGCGGAAGGCCAAATCCAATTCGATTTTGTGGGCCAAGGTCAAACGGATCAGCCACGGACTTTAATCGGCGATGGCCAAATAACCGTGAAGAACGGGCGGATAAAAGATTTAAATTTATTAAAATGCGTGCTGGACCAGATTGCGGCGCTTCCGGGGTTAACAGATAAATTGAACGCGGGCTTAAGCGCCGAATATCAGCAAAAAATTCAAAACCCGGATACGGTGTTTGACCGTCTGGGAAGCACGATTCATTTGCGGGATGGCGCAGTTCTATTGCCGGATATTGAGGTCGAGGCGGATGGATTTCAAATTAAGGCCAACGTTCAAGTCACAATGGAACAGACCCTATCGCTGACCTCCGGGTTTTATATGACCCCAGACTTATCCGCCGCGATGATCGGCGCGGTGAATGAATTGTCTTATCTTAAAAACCCTAACGGACAAATCGCCATTCCTCTGAGCCCTTACCAAGGCCCGCTGGCCAAAGTCAAAGTCTTCCCCAATGTCGGAGCTATTGGAGTTAACGTGATTAAAAATCGCGGCAAAGAAGAGATTAAAAAGGCCATTTTTAAAGCCCTGCGTATTTCTCCCGCTGAGGAGCCCAATCCCCCGGCTGACAGCAGCGCCGCCGGCGCCCAATCCGTTCCCGGGTCTTCGGAACAATCAAACAATCCCGGCGCGGCAATTGACCATGTTCTGGATTCCATTTTTAAATAAAGCGGGGATAAGGCAATCGAGGGTTGGCTCGGGGGATTTTCCCAAACGGAAATTTTCTTGTCAGGGATAATGATTCGGTATATACTTGTGGAATTCTATAGGCAATGTTTATTGGGCGTATATGCCCGACGGATTTGTAAGCAACTATTAAAGGAGGATAGGGATGTCACTTGATATGGATAACTTGGTGCGGGACAAACGGGCGGATTTGCGCGTGCCAGAAAATTTGCGGATTTTTTGGAGTACGGAAAGCGGAAATATCTCGGGGCTCGGCCGGGTTCGAAATATCAGCACCTCGGGTATGCTGTTGGAAACGAATGGAAATCCCGTGTTCTCCGACGGGGACCCCTTGGTTTTTAATCCTTCCTTGAGCGCGGATAATTTTATCCCTAAAGTCGGACGGGTGGTTTGGCAAAAACCCCGGCCTTTCGCGTTGGGCCGCAGCTGGTGCGGAATTGCTTTTACCGACCAGGACGCGACTATGCTGGATCATTTGCGCCAACGCGTGGAAATTGGAGTCGGGCGATTGGTAAAAGCGCGGCGCGCCGCGCAGGGAACGCGCTGGGCAGCGGCGGTTTTGATAGTGGTGATGGTAATTTTTTCCGTGCATTTGTTAGGGGACATTTTTCAGGACTTGGCCGCTTCTAACACGCAATTATCCCATGTGACCACGAAACAAGCTTTTCTTTATCAGAAAAGCGTGGCCCGGATTACCACGTTAGAAGGAGAAGTCGCTCAGGCAAAGGCGATGTATCAGGAAAGTCAATTGAATTTACAGAGCGTGACTTCGGAGTTAGGGACAACGAAAAATTTATTGTCCGACACTGAAAAAATGCTCACGGACGCGAAAGTCGAGTTGCAGGCGATCAAGGATCTGAACACCAAGTACCAGACTAAGATCGCTGATTTGGAAGATAAAAACGCCAAACTGTCGCAGGAGATGCGGGTCTTGCAGGACCGGCTCACTTTTTATGAGGGCAATGTCAAAAATAGCGAAGAGGCCCGCGATTGGCTGTTGATGTACCGTAACCGAGTGCATTTGGTCAAATCCCGCATCAAGAAATTTAAGCAAGAGGCGCAAGAAGTCCGTAAATCCGCCCAAAAAGAAGCGGACCGGGCGCGGATTTTGTTGGGTAATAAAGGCTATTTTGTGAAAGACGGACAGCGCGTGGTAGTTGATCAGGAAAAATACAATTCCGTCACTCACGACGTTGCCAAGCCCAACGTCAAAGTTGACGTGCAGGTGTTCAATTAGCAATGTCTTTATCTCACATTGTCGTTCGCGGCGCGAAAGAACATAATTTAAAAAATATTTCTCTGGCGATTCCCCGGGATCAATTTATCGTGATTACCGGGTTGAGCGGTTCCGGAAAATCTTCTTTGGCGTTTGACACGCTTTATGCGGAAGGTCAAAGACGTTATGTGGAGAGTCTTTCCGCCTACGCCCGGCAATTCCTCGAACAACTCCAAAAACCGAATGTCGAATCGATTGCAGGATTGTCTCCGACGATCGCGATTGAGCAAAAGACCACCAGCCGCAACCCGCGTTCGACCGTTGCTACCCAAACCGAGATTTATGATTATCTGCGTCTGCTGTTTGCCCGGGCGGGCACGCCGTATTGTTATAAATGCGGCAAGCCGATCGAGCGTCAGACCGTCCAAGAAATTGTTCAACAACTGCTCGATTTGCCGCCAGGGACGAAAATGATTGTGCTGGCGCCCTTGATCCGGGGGCGGAAAGGCGAATACCGCGACATCAAAACCAAAGTGACGAAAGCCGGTTTTTCTCGGATCCGCGTGGACGGCATCATCCGCGAAGCGGGAGATTCCCTTCCTTTAAGCAAATACCAAAACCATAATATTGATGTGGTAGTGGATCGTTTGACAGTTCAGCCGTCGATTAAGAAACGGCTCACCGACTCGGTAGAAACCGCGTTAAAAACCGGAAAAGGGATCATTTACGTCAATTTCCTTGAGGTTTTTCCCGAGAAGACTTTCAGCGAAAATTTCGCTTGCCCGGCTTGCGGGATCAGTGTCACGGAGATTGAACCGCGCACGTTTTCTTTCAACGCGCCCTATGGCGCGTGTCCGGTTTGCAATGGGCTGGGGACAAAAATGGAAATGGACCCCCACCTGCTGATCCCGGATGACAATAAAGCCTGGGTAAATGCGGTAGCGCCGGCAAAAAAAGGACAGCGGCATTATCTGATGTATTATCGGGCAGTGCTCCGGGAGTGGGCTCGGTTGTATGAATTAGATCCCTATCTGCCTTTAAAGGAGCTGTCCGCGGCAGACCGCAAGACAATTTTTTATGGGTCGGACGATGAAATATGGGGGAAGAAGTTTGAAGGGGTGATCCCGTATCTGGAGCGGATGTTTCGCGAAACGGACAGCGATTGGCTAAAAAGCGAACTGGCGCAATATATGTCGGAATCTCCGTGTCCAGCCTGCCGCGGGGCGCGGCTGAAACCGGAAGCTTTAGCCGTGAAAATCGGGATGAAAAATATTTCTGAACTGGCGGCGCTCTCGATCAAAGAAGCCAAACAATTTTTTAACGCCCTGACCTGGGATAAGGAAAAAACAGCGATCAGCGGCCCGATTTTAAAAGAAGTAATTCGGCGTTTGGATTTCTGCGTTAATGTGGGTCTGGATTATTTGACTTTAGACCGCAAGAGCGCGACGCTATCCGGCGGAGAAGCGGAGCGGATCCGTTTGGCGACGCAAGTCGGGTCCGGCTTAGTCGGGGTGGTGTACATTTTGGACGAGCCGAGTATCGGGTTGCACCAAAAAGATAATGAACGTTTGTTGGCAACCTTGCTCGCTTTGCGCGATATGGGCAACACCGTCATTGTGGTTGAGCACGATGAGGCGACCATCCGCAGCGCGGATTTCGTCGTAGATTTAGGCCCGGGCGCGGGTCAGCATGGCGGAGAAATAACCTACGCGGGCGGGGTCTCCGGTCTTTGCCAAAACAAAGTTTCTTTGACCGGCCAATATTTGAGCGGCCGCAGAACTATTCCGGTTCCGGAAAAACGCCGGGCGGTCAATCCTCAAAAAATGTTGGGAATTTTCGGGGCGGCCAAACACAATTTAAAAAAAATCGACGTGGCGATTCCCTTAGGCGCGTTCACCTGTGTGACCGGGGTCTCGGGTTCCGGGAAATCGACTCTCGTCGATGATGTGCTGTATCAGGCTCTGACCAAGCGGCTGAATCACGCGAAAATCAAGCCGGAGGGATGCAAAAAAATCTCCGGGTTGGACGCGATTGATAAGGTGATTGTCGTCGATCAATCGCCGATCGGCCGGACACCGCGTTCCAATCCGGCGACGTATACCGGCGTTTTTAGCTTCATTCGGGAGATTTTCAGTCGAATGCCCGCCGCGAAAATGCGCGGTTATCAACCCGGCCGTTTCAGTTTTAACGTTAAAGGGGGGCGGTGTGAAGCGTGCCAAGGCGACGGGATTATCAAAATCGAAATGCATTTTTTGCCGGATGTCTACGTCGAATGCGCGGTCTGCCACGGCCGCCGCTTTAATGAACAGACATTGGAAGTCGTATACAAAGATAAAAACATTGCCCAAATTTTAGATTTAACAGTGGAAGAAGCGTTAACTCTGTTTTCAAATATGGGCCGGGTTACCCGGGTTTTGGAAACCTTGCGGCAAGTCGGTCTTGGATATATCAAATTGGGGCAAGCCGCGACCACATTATCCGGAGGCGAAGCGCAGCGGGTGAAATTGGCGAGTGAATTGTGTAAGCCTCAGACGGGCAGCACGTTTTATATTCTCGACGAGCCGACTACCGGTTTGCATTTCGCCGATGTGGAAAAATTATTGGAAGTGCTGCGCCGGCTGGTAGACAAGGGCAATACCGTCTTAGTCATTGAGCATAATTTGGATATGATCAAATGCGCGGATTACCTCATTGATCTGGGGCCAGACGGCGGAGACCGCGGCGGCGAAGTCGTGGCAGTGGGAACGCCGGAAGAGATCGCCCGGCATCCCACTTCTTATACGGGCAAGTATTTACGGGGGATTTTGTAAAAGGATTTAAACGCTAGATTTAAGGCTCGAAGCGCAAGGTAACACTTCCCGGAAATCCCGGCTTTGTGCTATACTAACTTTTATGATTTCTTGCAAATTTCATTTAAAACGTTTATTGATTGTCGGCGCCATCTTGCTTGGCTTTGCGGTCACTGCGGTTTATGCCGAAACCGTGGAACAAAGCAGTGATCAGGAATTGTTTCTTGTTTCGCAAAAGGCATTTGAGGACGGTTTTTACGACGTAGCCATCCGGTATCTGCAGCAGCTCTTCGTCCAATATCCCCAGACGGATAAAACAGTTCAGGCACGGCTGTTGTTAGGGCAATGTTACTATTTCAAAAATCAATATTTAAAAGCGTTTGATATTTTTCACGCGTTGTTAGGCAACACGGATTATAAAGACGCGATTTTATTTTGGTTGGGAGAGACCTATCTGAAGGGCGGGGACTATAAACAAGCGGCGCAGCAATACCAGCAAGTGATTGACGCTTTTCCGCGTTCCGAATACGCTCCGCAAGCCTATTATTCTTTGGGCTGGATACTGTTCGAACAGGAAAAATACCCCGAAGCCATCCGATTTTTGTCGCAATTAGTCCGGATGTATCCGCAGCACGCCTTAGTCGAAGACGCGGAATTCAAAATTGCCGAAGCGCAGTACAACGCCCAAAATTTTTCCGCGGCAATTGAGGCTTTTAATAAATGGATCAGCGTTTATCCCAAGTCGACCCGTCAAGCGGAAGCTTTTTTTTACATTGCGGAATCCTGGTATCATCAAGACGTCTTTGCGGATGCCGCGACGTATTATTTGAAAACCGCGCAAACGGCTTATGATAATAAATTGATTCTCTCGGCGCAAGTCAGTTTGGGTTGGTGCCGGGTGAAGCAAAAACAATGGGCAGAGGCCGCCAAAATTTTTGTCGACGCCAAATCTTTTGCCCAAAACAAAGGGATCATTTCCGAAGATGTTTTTTTAGGCTTGGCCAATTATTACGTCGAAATGAAACAATATGATCAGGCCTTGGACGCGTATCAGCAATTGATTGCGCAATTGCCTCAAAGCGGCCGCTTGGCGGACGCTTATCTTGGCGAGGCCAATGTTTATTATTTGCAAAAAAAATACGCTGATGCGGCCCGGGCGGACCAAACGCTCATCGACCGCTTCGGCAAAGAAAAATCCTTTCAAGATATCGTCGAGAAAGCCTATTTTGGTCTGGCCTGGGCCTATTTGAAAAAGGGTGATATCGATTCTTCCATCCAGACTTTTAACGCCGTGAAAGCCAAAAGCGACAATACCATCGTGAAAGTCAGCGCTTTAACGCAGATTGGCGACGCTTATCAAGATGTCGGGCAGTTGGATAAAGCGGTGGAGGTTTACGACGCTATTTTGAAAGAGTACCCGGACAGCAGTTTTACGGATTATGTTCAATACCGTCAGGGTATCGCTTTGTTAAAAAATGACAAGATCGACGCGGCGGCGCTGTCTTTTCAGACCCTCCAAGTCAATTTTCCCCAAAGCCTTTACATTAACGACGTGCAATATTATTTGGCGGTGACTTACTTTAAAAAGGGCGATTGGGATTCCGCGCGGATTAAGATTAAAACTTTTTTGAAAAATGTGTCCGCGGACAGTGATTTTGGGGATGAGGCACAGCAGATTTTAGCGTTGTCGAATTTCAACTTAGCCGATTACGCCGCGGCGGCAGAGATATTTCAGCGGATCATCAACAAAGCAAGCGTCAATAAGACCATTACGCAAAATGCCGCGATGGGGCTTGCCAAGGCTTATTATAAAATGGGCAAGCAAAAAGAAGCGCTGGCGCATTTTGACGCTTTAGTCGCGCAATATCCCGGAACGGATATTATGCAAGAATCATTGATCTGGCTCGGGGATCATTATTTATCCGCCGCCGAGTATGACCGCGCTGTTTTTTATTATGAAAAATATGTCGCGACGTTTCCGGAAAGCGAACAATCCGGCGTGGTTTATTACGAATTGGGCCAGGCTTACACAGCCAAAGGCGCATATGACAAAGCGGTAGCTGCCCTGCGCCGGATCAAGGATGTTAAAGGCGATATTCTTTCCGCGCGGGCCCGGATGGCCATTGCGGATATTTTTGAGCGGGATATGCAGCCGGATGCGGCGTTAGAAACTTACCAGAAAATTATCGTCGAAGCCCCGGAATTTGTAAAAGACGCCTGCGTGAAAATCGCGGAAGTCCATATGAACCGCCGGGAATATGAGCCGGCTTTGGCCGCGTATCAAAAAGCCATCCACGCGGAAGGCAAAAACAGCAAGCTGACCAACGCCGAGCTGCAATTTCGGGTGGCGGATATTTATGAAATGCAGCGCCGGGATGACCGGGCCACCGAAGAATATTTAAAAATTCCTTATCTTTATCCGCAAGAAAAAGAGTGGGTGGTAAAAGCTTATTTGCGTTTGGGAAGAATTTTTGAAGATAAAGAAGATTTTCCGCAAGCCCGGTTGACTTATCAAAAAATTGTCGCTTTAAATGTGGAAGAATCCAAATTCGCCCGGGAGCGCTTGGAGGCTCTTGCGGTAAAATAATTTATTGCCTGAAAGGATTGGGAGATGACTCCGCAAACAGACTTGACGTTCTGGGCTATTTTGAAAATGGGAGGACCCATGATGATGCCGATCGCGCTGTGCGCGTTTTTCGCGTTGGCGATCTCCTTCGAGAAATGGCTGTATTTTTCTTCCATTGCCATTAATAGCGCGGCCTTGAAACAGGCCGTCTTTGATTTGGTTAAAACCAACCGGGTGCGGGAGGCGATTGCGGCGTGCGAAGCCAGTCCGGCGCCTTTAGGGCAAATATTAAAAGCGGGACTCGAGCGTTTTGGTTCGAGTCAAACGGAGATGGAAATTCATATCGCCAATGCGGGCGGGTTGGCGATCCCGCCTTTAGAGAGCAAGATCGTTTTTTTATCGACGATCGCCTTTGTCAGCCCGCTTTTAGGATTATTAGGTACGGTGTTGGGAATGATGGCGGTTTTTCATTCCATTCAAGTTCGCACTGCGGCGTTAAGTCCGGTAACTTACGCTGATTTGGCGGGAGGTATTGGTCAGGCCCTGATCGCCACGGCGGCGGGACTCTTGGTTGCCATTCCCGCTTATTTGGCGTTTCATTATTTTCAAGAACGCGTTGAACGCAACATTGTCCAGATGGAGCGCGGCGCGGCGGAATTGGTTAAGTTTATCTGCCAAGTCATGGAAACCAAGGCCTCTTGACCATGAAATTCAAACGTTTTTATCCGCGGCGTTCCCGTGCGGAATGGCTGATATTTGGGCCTTTCCTCAACGGATTATTCTTGCTGTTCCTCTGCGTGGCGGCCGGAGCTTTTGTGGTTTCTCCGGGAAGAGTAAAAGTATATTTGCCGAAAACCAGCACCAGCGATATTCTTAAAGATGAAAATCCCATCATTGTGATCACCGGCGAAGATGTGATATATTTTCAGAATAAAATTATTTCTTTAAAAGAGCTCAAAATGCGTTTGCGCCAACAATTTCATCCGGGGAGTTTGCTTTTGATCCGTTTTGACCGCCGTTCATCCATGGCCGCGGTCGTCGATGTTTGGAATGTTTGTCGGGAAGTGGGTTTTGAAAAAGTTAATATCGCGACAACCTCAAATTGAGCAGTCCCGGGCCGGGGTTTAAAAGGAGCATATGCGAACAAATCTAGCAACGCATTTTTCGCCCAAGGGTTTCGCCGCGGCTTTGGCCTGTTTGATCGGGGCGAACATTTTTTCTTTTCGTCTTCCTATGCTGCCCCGGACCGCGTTTTCCGAAATTGTTTTTTTAGGCCCGGTTCTGTCGGGGGGGCGGTATGCTGGCGGCGAAGTCGCCTGGCCCGGAGCTGTCGATCGACTGGCCGTAAATTCCGGCCGATATTTCTCGGCGAGCCGTTACGCGGCTCCTGCGAATTCGAAACCCGGGTCCCGTTTGCCGGCGGAGGGTAAGAGCCGAAAAATGATCATCAAAACGGTTTTTCCGCTTGCCGAGTCCGGAACGGTTTCCCCGGATCCCGGCCCTTTGCCGGAGCCGGTGGAAGTGAAGGTCGGCTCTTATCAACCTTTAAAAATGGACGCGCCGCCATGATCACCATTGCTTTAGACATATTGGCAGCGGGGTTAATTTTTATCATGATCTTATTTGTGTTGGGGGAAATATTCTTTTATAATTATCAAGAAAGTTCCGTCATTTCGCGCGGCACTTTGATCCAGCAATGCCCTTTTTGTTTGGTGATTTTTTATTGCTTTCGGGACACGCAAATCGCGGTTTGTCCGCATTGCCAAAGTTATTTAGAAACCGGGGAGGGTAAGTATGCGTGAGACACCCGCCTTGCGCCACAAAAATTCCAGCCGGACCAATCGCCATCCTATCGCATCGGAAAAAGGGATGATTTTTGTTTTAGTGATTGTGATCTTGATGGTGATGATTGCTTTAGCCTTAACCATTTTAAGCTTGAATATCAGCCAGACATTGATCGCGGAAAATGAAATCAAGCGCGTGCAAGCGGAGATGATATCTTTAGGCGCTTTGAATTGGACTTTAGCCAATCATCCGGCAGGAGTCGACGGGGCTTTCGACTGCCTGCCTCCCCCGGGAACCATTATGGTGGGAACGGCGCAATATAAGGCCGTATGTGTTTTAACTAACGGAACCTTAACGATCACGGTTTGCCAATGGTCGGCGGGTGTCTGTATTTGACGGCCGGCTTTCCGGTTTCGCTTATTTTTATCTCGCCCTTTGAAGCTTATTCTCATCCGAAAAATAATCAGTCTCTCATTGACAAAGCCAGGCCGATATTGTCTAATATTTTATAAGGCGTGATATTTTTTTTCGTCGGTAAATGATCCAAAGACAAGGCGCTGTCCCTTATGTCCGATAAATCATCCATCGGTGTTTTGTGGGGCCAAGACGGTCTGTATTTCGTCGAAAGTTTACAGCTCGACCTCAAACAGTCCTTTTTCATCCCTTGGTCGGTTGACAAGGCGGCTCCCGGCGAATTCGCTTATAAAAGCGATAAAGATTCTATGCGGATGATGGCTTTAAGCTCGACTGTGCAAAAAGAGATTCAGGCGCGGCACATCACGTTCACCGGGGTGGTTTTATCTTTGCCTTCGAAGGATATTATTTTTCGTTCTTTTGTCATCCCTTGGGTGCAGCATCAGGAAATCAAAGCCTTGATCGATTATGAAGCGGTGAAATATGTTCCTTTCCCGTTGAAGGATTTGACTTACGCGCATCACACGCTGGTCTTTTCGGAGAATAACGTCAAACGGATACGCGTCGTTTTTGTGGCGATCCAAAAGGAGACGCTGGAAAATTATTGTTCGGTCTTAGAACAAGCGGCCTTGAAGATCGATGTTGTTGAGCCGGAATCTTTGAGTTTGATTCGGATTCTTTTGTCCAAAGACATTATCAAGCCGGATCAGACCATCGCCATAATTGATATCCGCGACCAAAGCGGCAAGATTCTAATGGTGGATCAAGGCGTTCCGCTGTTTGTGCGGGAATTTAAAATCAACGCTGCTAAGGAAGATCCGTTTATCGGGACATCCGATCCGGCCATTTCCGCCGGTTTGATCAATGAGGTGCGGATTTCTTTGGATTATTTTAACCGGCAACACGCGCATCTGCAAGTCAGCCGCGCTTTGTTGGTCGCCTCGCAAAATGAAGCGCAAACAATCACGTCGTTAAGCGCGGAATTGGGGATCGCTTGCGAAGGGATTGATCATAGCCGGTTGTTTAAAAATATCGAAACTTTGAAAATGGATTTTTTGCCGGCTTATGGCGCGAGTCTGGTTCCGGAATCGACGATCGGCGAAGATCTGTTTTTCCGGGATCAGCGGGACAAAAGATCCCGGGCGCGTTTGGCGCAATATACTTTCAACCCGGCGACGCTAGGTTTGGCGACGATTATTCCTATCGCGCTTTTATGCGCCGCTTTGATTGCCGGCGCGTATTATTATTTGCATCAAGGACAGAGTCAGATTCACGGACAGATTCAGGAAATGAAGCAGAAGTTGGGCGCGGCTGCGGATCAG
Source organism: Candidatus Omnitrophota bacterium (assembly GCA_015233495.1). Taxonomy (GTDB): domain Bacteria; phylum Omnitrophota; class Gorgyraeia; order Zapsychrales; family Zapsychraceae; genus JADFXQ01. The sequence continues at coordinate 12,685 of JADFXQ010000004.1, forward strand.
GAAGAATCGCAGATCATGATGAAATCCGGTCAAAAGAAAAAGAAATTGCAAGATCTCCGGTCCGCGCGTTTAAAAAGCGAAATGTCCGTTTTTTTGCAGGTCGTATCCAAAATTTTGCCGCCAGGCGCGTGGTTGAAAACCTTGGATCTCGAATATGATAATAATCAGGAATTCGCTTTTAAGGCCGCGGCCGGTAAGAACGCCGCGGGCGCCAAACCGCCCATAGCGGTTCCGAAGATCATGATGGAAGGATTCGCGTATTTGCCGAATACCAACGAACAATTTATCCTCGTGAACACGCTCTTGAAAAATATTAAAGAACACGCGGTTTTCAAAGGGGTTTTTTCCAAAATCAAATTAGAGTCGGTAAGCACGCAGATTCTCGACGCGTATAATGTCACTTCGTTTAAAATCAGATGCGAGCCTTAAATGAATTTCGATGATTTGAAAAATTTTGATTGGCAGAGCTTGCAGAAAATCAGCCCGGAGGAAGTGGTATTTTTTTTGCAGAGCAAACTTACTCTTTTTATAAATACCGGGATGATTTTGGTCACGCTCATTGTCTTAGGGGCCTTATGGAATAACGCCCGCGCTCAGCAAGCAGCGCTCCTGCGGCAGCTGATAGCGCTGAAGCAAAAAACGGAAACTGTGGCCGCGGGGAAAGCGGCAGCCAAAGAATACGCGGATTTTTTTGCCCAGCTTCCCAAACCGATTGAAAGCGATGAATTGCGCGATGTGCTTTCCCAATTAGCCGTGGAACGGCATATCCAAATTTTGGAGTTTACTCCCTTAGGGAACAAAGAGAACGAATCCATCAATCTTCTGCAAGTCCGGATGAACTTGGTGTCCGATACCTATAGAGACATGGTAGCATATATAAGGGCGATCGAAACATTGCCTTTTGCCGTGCGGGTGGATAAATGGTCCGGACGGACAAAGGACGCGCGATTTCAAGGCGAAGTGAATAGCCTCGCGGAAGTGCCCATTCAGGCTACGGTGGAAATTGGATTGGTGGTATTAAAAAATGGTTAAAAAAATTTTTATCTTCATTTTTTTGGGATTGGGTTTGTGGAACAGCTCTTTGGGATGGGCGCAACCCGCTTTGGATACTCCGGAACGCAATCCGTTTGAACCCCAACTGCCGCGGGCGGACAAAAAGCCAAACTCTTTGCCAGAAAAACTAAAACCGTCTTCTGTCAAACAACCGCCGGTGGTGTTGAAGCCTGCGCCGTCCGTTTCGTCCGCAAAACCGGCGGAGGCGCCGAAAATGCCCCAGTTGCTAATTACGGGTTTGGTATGGAATTCCGACCGGCCTCAGGCAATTGTCAACGGCCAGGTCGTGGATGTCGGAGATAAAATTGAAACCGTTCAAATTGTCGCCATTAATCAACAAGGTTTGGAAGTTAACTTTATGGGAAACCGCGTGCCGATAAAGATGTGAAGGGAAACCATTAAAGGAGTGTCAATGCGCCTTAAAAATTATTTATTTTTTGCCGGAGTTTTAGTCTGGGCGGTTTTATCAGCGAGTCGAAGTTTTGCCTTGGACATTGACACGTCCAGTCCTTTCGCGGATAAAGGCGTTTTCGCGGATAAGCGCATCTCCATGGATTTTAAAGGCGCGGTTTTGAATGATATCCTGAAAATTTTTTCCCAGCAGTCGGGCTTGAATTTTATCGCCGGGGAAGGCGTGGCCGACGTTAAATTGGATCTCTATTTGGACAAAGTGCCTTTGCAAGAGGCTTTGGAAAGAGTTTTAGCGGTGAACAGTCTGAGCTATGAGATGAAAGAGGGGAGCAATATTTTTGTGGTCAATAAAATGGCCAAGTCCGACCAGATATTGATGACCCGATTTTATCCGTTAAAATACGCGACGGTTTCAAAATCAAAATTAAATTCCACCCTGGCCAGCGCGGCGGGCGGCGGCGGGGGAGGCAAACCGGGAATTGTTCTTGTGAAGGGGAAAATTTCTGAGGATGTGCGCACCAACAGTCTGATTGTTTCCGATATCCCGCAGCAGTTTCCCATGATCGAGGACACGATTGCCCGTTTGGATGTGCGTGTGCCGCTGATCATGATTGAAGTGGAGATGATCGATGTTTCCAAAGGCACCGCGGATAAACTCGGCGCCGCGTGGGGCTCCGATTTTTTTACCTTTACCGGGCCGAGCAAAACGACTATATTCCCTTTTAATGTTAACAATAAAAGGGGTATTACCACCACTCCGAATTACGCGAACGGCATGATGGATTTCACGAGTTTGACATTTACGATGCAATTTATTAAACCCCAGACTGATTCCAAAAGTTTAGCCCGGCCGCGGATCTTAACTTTGAATAATGAAACCGCGAAGATTTCGATTAAGACAAATGAGGCGATTGGCGAGGCGAGCACTTCGTCTTCAACGGGGACGGCCGGAAGTACCAATGTTGCAGCTGCGGAAAGGGTTGACACGGGAGTATTTCTAGATGTTACGCCGCAGGTTAATCTGGAAACCAATGAGATCACGTTAGCGGTTCAGCCGAAAGTAATCGAAGCCAAGGCAGGAACAGTTGTTTCTTCGGCAAATAAACAACCGTTCCGTGACGCGGAAGAACGGGGCGTGCAATCCATTCTGCGCGTCAATGACGGGGATACTGTGGTCATTGGCGGGCTCTTGCGCTCGGACAACAGTAAAACCGTGTCCAAAGTTCCATTCTTGAGCAGTATCCCGCTGCTGGGCGCGGCTTTTCGACACGACGATGCTTCTGACCGGCAGCGGGAATTACTGATCTTTTTAACGCCGCGCGTGGTTAAGGAAGATTTTTCCGGAGATCTCTCGAATCGGCCGGACCAAAAAATAATTCGGGAACAGGGCGAAACACCCGTTGATGCGCGCCGGGAAAAGCAAATTGATCAAGAACTTACCTCTTTTGAAAAGCAAGGGCTATAATCTATGGCGCGTTTGAGGCTGGGTGAGATTTTAATTAAACAGGGCCTGATCACGGATAAACAGCTGCAAAGCGCGATTGAAGCCCAGAAAGCGCAAAAGGGCCGCATCGGCGAGATTTTTGTCAAGCTGGGTTTTATTACCGAAGAGGACATGATATCCGCTTTAGGCACTCAGTTAGGCATCCCGTATTATTCTTCCGAAAATCCTGAATTATTAAGACCGCAAAAAGATCAAGACTTAGACCGGCTGGTCTCCAGTGATTTTGCCAAAAAAAACAATATCCTGCCTTTGTCGCGCCATATGAATTCTTTGACCTGCGCGTTGAACGATCCTTTGGATTTGCTTTTGTTGGATAACCTTCGCCGGATCACGGGTTGTGAGATCAATCCGGTGATCGCGCCGGTCACTGCCTTGCAAAAATCCATAACCGAATTTTATTTTCGGGACAAGGGCGACGGCAAGGCTTCGATGCTGGATAAGGCGGTGGAAAGTTCCTATTCCGACCGGGGATCTTCGTCGGAAGCGGTGGCTTCTTCGTCGCAGGATTCCGCCACCGCGGAATTGAGCTTGGATAAGCTGATTGAAAAAGCCGGCGAGGCGCCGGTCATCAAATTAGTGGACCTGATTATCCGCCAGGCGATCGATGAGCACGCCAGCGACATCCACATTGAGCCGTTTAGCGGGAAAATCACTTTGCGTTACCGCATCGACGGCAAATTGTTCAACATTCCGCCGCCGGCTCCTCATTTGCATTTGCCGATTGTCTCGCGCATTAAAATTCTGGCAAAATTGGATATCGCGGAAAAACGTTTGCCGCAAGACGGGGCCATTGCCGCGAAGCTGGAAAACCGCACCGTGGATATCCGCGTGTCTACCGTCCCTACCGTGTGGGGTGAAAAAGTGGTTATGCGTATTTTGGATAAAGACGCGGTGCCGTTGGACCTCACCCGTCTGGGATTTGATCAAAAACAAATTGAGATGATCCGTAAGGCGGTGTCGTTGCCTTATGGTCTTTTATTTATCACCGGACCCACCGGAAGCGGGAAATCCACCACTTTGTATTCCACCTTGAATGAGGCGATTGACCCAACGGTGAATGTGGTGACGGTCGAGGACCCGGTGGAATACAAAATCGACGGCATCAATCAGGTTTCGGTTAAATCGGAAATCGGCTTGACTTTTGCCACCGCGTTAAAAGCGTTTTTGCGCCAAGATCCAGACGTGATCATGGTCGGCGAAACCCGCGATCTGGAAACCGCGTCGATTTGCGTGCGCGCCGCTTTGACCGGGCATTTTGTGTTAAGCACTTTGCACACCAATGACGCCGCTTCCGCGGTAACCCGGTTGATTGACATTGGCATCCAGCCGTATTTATTGACACCTTCCTTGGTGGCAATCGTGGCCCAGCGTTTGGCGCGGAAATTATGCCCAAAGTGCAAGGAGCCGTATGAACCGACGCCGGATCAGCACGGAGGCATAACTTTTAAAAGTGATTTGATTTACCGCGCCAAGGGTTGTGAGGCTTGTAACAGCGTTGGCTATAAGGGACGCGTGGTGGTCGCGGAAGTCCTCGTGGTCGATGAACAGGTCCGCGCCTTGATTTCCCGCAATGCCACCTTCACAGAAATCAAAGATTGCGCGCGGAAAAACGGCATGGCCACGATTTTTGAGTCCGGGATCAAAAAAGTGGAAGAAGGCATCACCAGTTATGAAGAAGTTTGCCGGATCAGCGTTGACACCTAGCACATTATTTCCTCCCCCTTTTGGGGAGGGCAGGGAGGGGAAGCGTGCCAAAATTTTCTTACATCGTTAAAGACCGCGACGGCAAAACCATTAAAGATGTGGTCACGGAAAACAGCCAAGAGCAGGTTGTCGCCAAATTGCAAAAAGAAGGCTATTTCATCATCAGCGTCAAAGAATTGGTCGCGATGAAAGCCGGCGCCAAGTCCGCCAAGAAAAATGTCCGCAAATACACGCACATGGGAACCAAATTGGAAGACATGGTTTCTTTTGCCCGGCAATTGGCAACCATGCTCGAATCCGGCGTGCCGCTGATCCGCAGCATCAATGTCATCCAGTCGCAGGTTGAATGCAAAGAGTTGGCCTTAGTTTTGACAGACGTGAAAGACCGGGTTGAAAATGGCGCGTCCTTAAGCCAGGCGATCGCCAAACATCCCAAAGTGTTCAACACGTTTTGGGTGAGTCTGATCGAAGTGGGAGAAGCTTCGGGTACTATACCGGTGGTTCTGGGCAAATTGACTTTTTATATGGAACAACAAGCGCATTTCAATTCCACGATCATCTCCGGCATGATTTATCCCGGGGTTTTGTTTTGCGTGTGTATGGGCGCGGTCGCGTTTTTCGCTTTATTTGTCGGCCCGCGGTTTGAGGCGATTTTTACCACAATGCACGCCGAACTGCCCGCTTTCACGGTGCTGGTGCTGGGTATTTTTAAATTCGTTAAAGCCAATTTTTTACTGCTGATCGCCGGCACAGTCGGCGGGGTTTGGTCGTTTTTGCAGTTTATTAAGACGTATCATGGCCGGACGATGTGGGAACAATTTTTATTCAATGCGCCGGTAGTGGGCGGGGTTTACCGTTTGATCATTGTCGAACGTTTTACCGGGCAAATGGCGATTTTGATTGACGCGGGCGTGCCCATTCTTTACGCTTTGGATATTGCCGAACGTTTAGTGGATAATAACACCTGCGCCTTGATTGTTAATGACATTAAGGAAGCGGTGCGGGAAGGCGAGCTTTTGGTCGCGCCGATGGAACGCAGCGGTTTTTTTCCCGGCATGGCGGTGCAGATGATCATGGTTGGTGAAGAAACCGGGGAATTGGGAAAAATGCTCAAGCATGTGGCCACCTATTATCAGGAGCAAGTGGAAACTTACATGAAACGTTTTTCCACGATTATTGAACCGTTTATGCTGGTTTTTATGGGCGCGATGATCGGCACCATTGTTTTAGCCATGTTTTTGCCAATGTTCAATTTGTCGCAAATCAATACCGGCGCGTAGATATATGGTCCAAAAAACTAAACCTTATTTTGACAACCCTTCTTAAGGGTGATATCCTTAAAGTAGGATGAAATGTCAAGAATAAGGGAGGCCGACGCGGTTGGACAGATACGATCGCGTTGATTTCGGCCGGCGGGAGGAAAAAAGATACTACGCCCAATAGTAGTAATTAAGGAATCCCGTTAGAAAATGCAATTTAAAAGCGGCAGCGCTTTTAAAAACGAATTAAGGAGAACCAATGAAGAACAACAAAAAAGGTTTTACGTTATTGGAAATCATCATTGTTATCATCATCGTCGGTGTTTTAGCGAGCGTGGCTTTGCCGAAATTGACGTCCAACATTGAATTCGCGAAATCCGCGGAAGCTTTGAACGCGATCGGCGTTCTCAAAAGAGGGTTGGAGTCTTGTTCAGTTATGGGCGGCACCGTTGATTGGACAAAATGCACGGCATTAAGCGATATTGGGATTACGTATAACCCTTATGTGGTTGGGAATTTTGCGCTTTGCTTGGTTACGGATACGGCCATTGCCGCAACCGGTGGTCGTTATATCGTAGAAGCGTACAAAAGCGGCACTTGTGCTGGCGCGGATGCGATTTTTATGACCGTGACTGCGGCCGCGGACGGCTCAACCATTGTTACCAAAAGCGGTATTGGGAATTTTACGCGTATTAAATAAGACAGTTTTGGATGATAATAAAGGGCACACGGTATTCCGTGTGCCCTTTATTTTCGATAGGATTGCTATGCGCGCTTTTTCTAAAATCCCCGGATTTACGCTGTTAGAAATTATTGTGGTTATTATGCTTATCGGGCTTTTAGCCACCGTGGCGATACCGAATTTGTTAAATCACGTTGAGCGTTCAAAATATAGCGAAGGGGCGCGGCTCTTATCAGCAGTGCGCGACGCGCAAATCGCCTATGAATATGAAAACGGAGCTTACGCGAACAATCTCGCCAACCTCGACGTTGCGGTAGCAAATGTCAAAAACTTCTTCCTCCCGGTAGCCCGCGATACAGATCCGGTAGCGCAAATTACCCGTTTAAATAATCGGTATACTTTATCGATTTATGTTAATGGAGCTGTGACCTGTGCCGGCGTTGATTGCGCGCTGGTGGGGTGTCATTTAGGCGGGGGAAATCAATGCAACTAACCGAGGAAAATAAATATCTTTTTCGCCGGCAAATATTGGGGCTGATTTTTATTTTAGCGGGGACCTTCACGCTGTTTTCACCTTCTTTATCTAATCAATTCGTTAATCTCGATGATGGCAAGTTTTTACTGTTTTATCCTTTGATCCGTGATTTTTCCTGGGCGGGAATAGGCCATATTTTCTATTCTTATTTTCTAGGGCGTAACGCTCCCGTGATTCCGCTGACGGATGTTTTTTACGCTTTGGAGTGCCATTTTTTTCAATTAGTGCCTTTTTATTATCATTTAGTCAGCATCTTGGTGCATTTGGGCAATGTGATTTTGGTATTTTGTTTAGTCAATCTTTTGGCAAAAGACCGGGTGATACCGATTTTGACAGCTTTGTTATTTGCGGCGCATCCGATCAACGCGGAAGCTGTGGTTTGGGTTTCGGCGCAAAAAGAACTTTTCTATACGTTCTTTTTTTTGGCAGCAGTCATTTCTTATATTTATTGGCGGCGCGATCCCGCGAAACCCTGGTTATTGAGATTGACATTCGGACTTTTCCTATTGTCGTTATTGTCTAAAGCCAGCGCCGTAACTTTGCCGATCATTTTGATTATGGTCGAGCGGCAGGAAGGGAACCTGCAAATTTCCCCGGCATTTTTACGGCGGATGTTTATTTTTTTGCTAACCGGTCTTTTTTTTGGGTTATGGACATTGTATGCCAATTACATTTCCACGAATTTTACCGGCGACGAATATTTTGCTTCAACAAAATATTTCAGTTTTTTTGAAAGGTTTGTTATATCCGGCGAAGCATTGTTAACCTATGTGGGTTGCGCGCTGGCCCCGTTTGCTTTAAGTTGTTATCATCTTTTTTCAATGGAGTATGTGCATGGAAAGTTGTTTTTATCCGGGATATTTTTGGGGATGGCCGGGTGGTATTTAATCGCCGCATTATTTCTTTTTCGCCAAAAACTCCCCGGTTGGTTTTTCTTTGGTTTTGGCTGGACGTTTTTTATTCTGTTTCCGGTATTACATATGATTCAGATGAATGATTCTTTGATCTATGAGCGGTTTTTTTATCTTCCATCCGTCGGGTTTTTCTTTCTGCTCGCTTCGGCAATCCGGGGTGGGACCCGGCATCCGGAAGGGCGGATGGTGACCGCAAAATTAAAATCCATTCTCGGCGCTGCATTAGTGGTTTATTTTGCGATGTTTTTAGTGGTTACGGAATGCCGTTGTTTTGTGTGGCGCAATACTTTAACTTTATGGTATGACGCGATCAAAAAAAATCCCAATTATGTTTTGCCTTATACCCAGTTAGGAAAATATTATGAGTTTCAAGGAGATTATAAAGAGGCGCAAAAATATTATAAAGGCGTCTTATCGCTCAATAAGGATCATAAGGAAGCTTTATATGGAATGGGAAGGGTTTGGTTGAAGTTGAAAGAATATCGCAAGGCGATCGGCGTTTTATCCCAGGCTTTGTCAATCGATCCGACGAACAATCAAGCTCTTTTGACTGACCGGGGTGTCGCTTATCGGTTGATTGGCGATTCTGTGAAGGCAAAGAAGGATTTTGATATGGCATTAATGTTTAGCCCCGATTTTATTATCGCGTTGCGCAACCGTATGTTTCTTTTGATGGAGCAAAAAAAATATCAATTGGCTTTAGCCGATTGCGAATATGCGCTAAAGATAAATCCGCGCGATATTGTATTTTTAACGAATCAAAAGATATTACAACAGCTGATTTCTAAGGCAGGTAAATCCGGCAAATGATGACGGCTCGACAATTGTGGCCAAAACGGGATTGGCAATTTTATCCGCCTAAAATAACCAGGTCTATGATGAATAAAATAACCAAACCAGCGGTTGGGAAAAATTCCGGGTTCGCCTCGCTTTTGGAAGTGGTGGTCACTTCGGTTTTAGTGGTGATTGCCGCGGCGGGAATCCTGACTACGATTTCGTTTACCCGTCCGGTGGCGGGGGACGCGGCGAAACGGCTGGAAGCGGTTTACGCGGGCCGGAAAATTTTGCAAAGATTGAACGACGATGTAAACGCGTCAACCTGGGGCAAGGCCGGCAATCAATTGACCCCTTTGGGCGGAGGGAATACTTATACGGAAACCGTGACCGTAAACGGCCGGCAGTATGTTGTGAACTGGACGGCTTCCGACGAAGGAACAAATTTGCGCAAAGTAGTTTTAACCGTGCATATTCCTTAGCAGCGGGAATTGCATTGCCGAGACAGATTTTCAATATGAGATCAGATCCTATGCGAATGAGTTCAAATGCTTTGACCTTAATTGAACTGTTAGTCGCTTCGATTTTGGTGGGGATTGTCATGCTCGGGATTGTGAGTTTCAGTCAGACCATGAAGCAGATGCATGTGACCACGCAGCGTTCCGCGGTTCCCGCGGCGCGGGTCGCCGCGGCCTTGGCCCAGATTACTGCCGATGCCCACACTGCCATCGGCAACGCGGCGGATCCGGGCATTTGTGTTAACGCGGCGAATTGTTTGGATTTTAGCAATTATACCGATTTGTTATGTTTTCGCCGCGCGAATCCAGCGGGGAATCCGACGGATTGGGTGTGTTACCAGCGCGATAACCAGAATCGGATTTGGCGCTGTCCCGTAGCTTTAGGCGGGGTCTTGCAATGCGCCGCGGAGGCCGGCGCTTACGCGAAACCGTTTTTGCAAACCTCCACCAACGCGCCTTTTTATACGATTGTCAATACCACCACCTCGACGGATACCTCAGTGTCTAAAACTTTTTACCTCACGCTCACTTTGACCACCCGCGAGTTTCCCGGGCAAGCCGTTGATCCGATGCAAAATCCGGAAGTTTCTTTAGAGACCAACGTGACCCCTTATGGCCAGAGTTGGTGATTTTTTAGAGACAAATATTTTTCATCTTGCTATTTTATTTGCCCTTTGGTATCATTTCGTTCTGCTTTCGGGCCGGTAGCTCAGTTGGGAGAGCGCTACATTCGCATTGTAGAGGCCGTGGGTTCGACTCCCATCCGGTCCATTTTTATCCTGCTTGACATATTTTAGTTCAAGGCGTATCCTTAGAGTAAGGAAGTAAGGAATTATAAAAAAAGGCGACCGATGACTCTAATTGAAACTGCCAAACTAACCTCCAAAGGTCAG
>JADFXQ010000004.1:22975-69226 GCA_015233495.1 Candidatus Omnitrophota bacterium
TGGCTTTTAGCCTTAGTAAAGAAGGCGTGGTTTTACTGCCTTGTTCGATTACCGCGCAATCCCCTTATACGAAGAAAGAATGGGCTAAGATAGAAAATTTCGCGGCCGAAGAAGGCGCAAGTTTTTCTAATGTGGAAGCCGCTAAAAATCATTTAAACGCGTTATGAGATTTGTTTTTCAATCCTCGTTTGATCGGTCTCTTAAAAATTTATCCTGAACTGAAAAATCAGAAATTAAAGAAGCCGCTGTACAACTCATGGATATTTTATCATCGGATCGGCATATCCATAAAGGGCTTGGTACGAAACGATTAAGAGGCGATTTCTGGGAAGTGCGCAAGGGAATTAAATCCCGGATTTTGTTTTCTTGGAAAGGCGATGTTGTTTTGTTTGTTCTTGCCGGAGATCACGATGATATCCGGAAATTTTTAAAAAATTCATGAATGTGAAATATGCCGCGATTTTATTTTCCAGCCTTTGAATTGTCTGATAAACAGATAGTCATAACTGATCCAAGAGAGATTCATCATTCGCGGGATGTTTTGCGTTTGAAAATCGGCTCGGACGTTGAAGTGTTTAATGGTCGGGGCGAGGTCGTCACGGGGATTATTGCGGCGATGGACAGTCTACGCATGCAAGTTGCGGTTCAGCAGACCCGCCGGGAAACTTCGGGTTTGCCGCGATTGATTTTGGCCTGCGCTATACCGAAAAAAAGCAAGTTTGAATGGATAATTGAAAAAGCCACGGAACTGGGAGTTTGGGAAATAATTCCTTTAAAAACCCGGCGCTCTCTGATTGAACTGAAAGGCGAGAGAGCGCTTGGCAAACAACAGCGCTATGAAACTGTGGCGCTTAACGCGGCGAAACAATCCAAACGGCCGGATATTCCCCGGATCCGTCCAGTTATGGATTTCAAATTAGCGGTCGATGATTTGACGCGAACCGGGGCGGTGATTATTCCGAGTTTAGCGGGAGAAACCTTGCCTTTGTTAAAGGTTTTAAATCAGCTGCCTCGTCCTCAACAGCTCGCCTTCTTGATCGGCCCGGAAGGCGATTTTACTTTGGATGAATACGGTTACGCCCATAAAAAATGTCTTCCCGTCTCTTTGGGTTCCACAGTTTTAAAAGTCGAAACCGCGGCGATTTGCGCTTTGTCGTTTGCGGCGCAATTTTATTTTTGAGGCGTTTCAACAGCAGTTGACAATCCTCGACCCCTTCGCTATAATCACTGTCTCCCGTTTTATGATAAATAATATTATTAACGTCATCTAAGGGAAGGTGAGCTATGGTTGAGACGAAGAAAGCGATCGAAACGGAAAAAAAGGGCGCGGCGGAAACCGAAAAGAAAAATCTGGAGTTGGATAATAAAAAAAAGGCGTTGGAGCTGGCCTTAAGTCAGATTGAGAAACAATTTGGCAAGGGTTCGATCATGAAGCTCGACGGCACGGTAAAAACGGATATTGACGCGATCCCGACCGGGTCTTTGGCTTTGGATTTGGCGATCGGCGTGGGCGGGGTGCCGCGCGGCCGGGTGATCGAAATTTTCGGGCCGGAATCTTCGGGGAAAACAACTTTGACCTTGAGCATTATCCGCGAGGCGCAGAAGCTCGGCGGAGTGGCCGCGTTTATTGACGCGGAACACGCGTTTGATTCCGGATACGCCAAAAAAATCGGCGTGACTCTGGAAGATTTATTGGTTTCTCAGCCGGACACCGGCGAGCAGGCTTTGGAGATCGCCGAGACTTTGGTGCGCTCTAACGCGGTGGATCTGGTGGTGATTGATTCGGTTGCCGCTTTGACGCCCAAAGCGGAAATCGAAGGCGATATGGGCGATTCGCATATGGGATTGCAGGCGCGTTTGATGTCCCAGGCCTTGCGTAAATTGACCGCGGCGATCAACAAATCACGGACCTGCGTGATTTTTATCAATCAAATCCGCATGAAAATCGGGATCATGTTCGGCAATCCGGAAACAACAACCGGGGGACGGGCGCTTAAGTTTTACGCTTCGATCCGCATTGATTTGCGCAAAACCGATTCGATCAAACAAGGCGAGAATTTTATCGGCCACGCGGTCAAGGCTAAGATCGTGAAAAATAAAGTGGCGCCGCCGTTTAAAGAGGCGATTTTTGAGATATATTTCAATGAAGGGATTTCCCGTTCCGCGGATATTTTGGAGCTGGGGGTCCGTTATAATGTCGTTGAGAAAAGCGGCGCTTGGTTCGCTTATGAAAAAGAAAAAATCGGCCAGGGCAAAGATAATGCGCGCAAGTTTTTGATGGAAAATCCCAAGCTTCTCGAAAAAATCGAGAAACAAATCATCAAAGCCGCGGCCGAGGAATTGAAAGCGAACGCGTAAGCCTTTTGAGGATGGATGATTGTGGATGGAAAATCGCAGCAGGATATGCAAGGCGCGAAGCAGAGCGTTTTTCGCCTGTTGAAATTTCGGCCGCGCAGCGTAGGCGAGATCCGAGAAAAGTTGGCGGCAAAAAATTTTGACGCGTCGACGATCGAACAGACGGTTGATTATTTTAAAAAGCAGCAATTGCTCGATGACCGGTTGTTTGCCCGGGGTTGGGCAGCCTCCCGTTTGAAAAAGCCCTGGGGCATTGCCCGTATCCGGCGGGAGTTGCGGGATAAAGGCGTTGACGCTGAAAGCATTAACGCCGCGTTCGCGGCGCAGTTTGGAGAATATGATGAGGCGCAAACGGTTCTGGATTTGGCCAAGCGCCGGGCCGAAAAATACCGGGATAATGATGTTTTAACGGCGAAACGCCGGCTTTATGATTATTTATGCCGCCGGGGATTTAGCGCGGCCGCGGTCAGCAAAACCTTGAGGACGATTTATCGCCATGATGACAACGGATGAAATTCGCCAAAAATTTTTTGATTTTTTTGCCTCAAAAGAGCATAAGATCATTGCCAGCGATTCGCTGGTTCCGAAAGATGATCCCACCGTCTTATTTACTACCGCCGGCATGCAGCAGTTTAAGCGCCAGTTTTTAGGCCATGTCGATGATTTCCGTCGAGCGGTTACCGCCCAGAAATGTTTGCGCACTGACGACTTGGACCATGTGGGCGTGACCGATTGTCATCACACGTTTTTTGAGATGCTTGGCAATTTTTCTTTTGGCGATTATTTCAAACGGGAAGCGATTCTTTGGGCCTGGGAATTTTTGACCCGGGTTGTTCATATTTCGCCGGACCGTTTATGGGTTTCGGTGAATAAGGACGACGCGGAAGCGGAAAAGATTTGGCTTGCCGAAATTGGAATCGCGCCGAAAAATATTTTTCATCTGGGCGATAAAAGCAATTTTTGGCCTTCGAACGCCCGGTTAAACGGGCCAAATGGCCCTTGCGGACCCTGTTCGGAAATTTTTTATGATTACACGCCAGAAAGTTCATCCGTTCCGGCGGACCCGGATGATGAGCCGGGCCGGTTCACGGAAGTCTGGAATTTGGTTTTCACCCAGTTTGACCGCAAAGACGGCGGCAAACTCGATGCCTTGCCCGGAAAAAATATCGACACCGGCATGGGGTTGGAACGTTTGGCGGCGGTGTTGCAAGGGAAGAAAAACAATTTCGAAATTGATTTATTCGTTCCAATTTTACGCGCGATTGAAACGCGTTTGGCGAAGCAAAATCCTTTGCCGTTAAGGGATAAACGAGTGATCGCCGACCATTTGCGCGCCGTGGTTTTTGGAATCAATGACGGCGTCGTCCCTTCCAACGAAGGCCGCGGTTATGTGATGAAAAAATTGATCATTTCGCTTTCGGACATCGCGATTCGCGCCGGCCATGATCAGGCTCCGGTGATTTATCAGCTGGTGCCGTCGGTTTTTGAAGCCATGGGAGGCGCTTATCCCGAATTGGCGTCCAAAATCGACGATATCGCGGCGATGATCAAAACTATGGAAAGCGGTTATATAAAGTTGCGGGGCCAGCGTATGCCGGAATTTGAGGGAAAATTACGCGAGTTAAAAAACCATAAAATTGCCGGCGAAGATTTAGCGGCCCGGATTGGCAAATTGATGTTTATGTTCCGCGACACCTACGGTTTGACATTGGAAGCGATGCGCTCGGCGGTCCGCGTCGAATACGGCGATGGGACCGTCGGAGACATCAACGCGTTTTTTAAAGCCTCAGTAGGGGTTTTTGAAACCGCGATGAAAGAGCAGCAAGATAAATCCCGCGCCGCCAGTAAAATGACCGGCAATGTATTTACCAACACGGGGCTTAAACTTAACGTTAAAAAAACCGATTTCACCGGCTACAACCACGATCATACCACCGGGACCATTATCAAAATTGTGAAAGACAATCAAACAACGTATGCAGCCGGCAAAGGCGAGGTTATTCAGATTTGTTTGGATAAATCCCCGTTTTACGCCGAATCCGGCGGACAAGTCGGGGACACCGGTGAGCTCACCACAAAAATGGGCGGCCGGTTTTTAGTGCAGGCTACTCAAAAGATTGATGATATTTTTTTACATAGCGGCGTGATTGAAGAAGGAATTTTTCGGGTCAATGATCAGGTTTTGGCGCGCCTTGATGTGGAACGGCGATTAGCGATAATGCGGCATCATACCGCGACGCATTTATTACAGGCCGCGTTACGCCAGGTTTTAGGGACCCATGTCAAGCAGCAGGGTTCGGCGGTGGACGCCGAGCGCCTGCGTTTCGATTTTACGCACGGCAAAGCTTTAACCAAAGCGGAAATCAGCGCGGTTGAAAAAGCGGTTAATGATATGGTGATGAGCTGCGAAACCGTGACCAAAGAGGAGTTGTCGCTTGCGGAAGCAAAGGCGAGCGGCGCCTTGGCTTTTTTCGCGGAAAAATACGGCGATACGGTCCGCGTTGTTACGATAGGAAATTATTCAAAAGAATTTTGCGGCGGCACGCATTTGGATGTGACGGGTCAAGTGGGGTTATTTAAAATTGTTTCCGAAAGCGCGATCGCCCAAGGGATACGCCGCATTGAGGCAAAAGCCGGCAGCCGGGCGTGGGAATACGTTTGCGCTTTGGAAGAACAGATCGATGAAACCGCCCGGGTCATTAAAGCGGCGCGGTCAGAGGTGATCAGTCGTGTTAAAGCCTTGTTAACGCAAAACGAGCAAATGGCCAAAGAACGCGCTGCGGCCAAATTCGAATCGATTCGCAACACGATAGGGACGCTTATCGAAACAGCGGACCTATACGCGGGAGCGAAAGTGATTGCCGCGACCTTTGAAGACGCGGATATTAATATGCTGCGCAAAGTCGTGGACGCGATTCGTCCGCAGGTTAAGTCTTTCGCGGTTGTTTTAGGAGGCAAAGCGCCGGGCGCGGGATCGTTGTTAGCCGCGTTTTCCGATGATTTGGCGCAAAAGGGACTGAACGCCCAAAGCCTAATTAACGATCTCGCTGTTTTGATTGCCGGCAGCGGCGGCGGACGGGCAACGATGGCCCAGGCGGGAAGCAAAAATCCGCAAAACGTGAGCCAAGCCGTTGCCGCGGGACTCGCGAAGCTGAAAGGGCTTCTGGGATGAAAATTTTGTCGAAAGACGGGCAAGGCATCCAGCAATTGTTCAACCGCGGCGCGCATTTCCGGCGCCGGAACATTGAGCAAAAAGTGGGGAAGATCATTGAAGATGTCCGGCTCAACGGCGACGAAGCTGTTTTAAGATACACCAAACAATTTGACCGAGTGAAGCTGACCCCGAAAAATTTGCGGGTCGGCGAATGCGAAATCAGCGCCGGGTTTCAGAGCATCACCAGTGATTTCATCGAAGATCTGAAAATTGTCATCAACAATGTTTCCCATTTTTATAAACGTCAAGTCCAGAAACCGTGCCGGGTTAAAGATGAAGAAGGCATTCTGCTCAAGGAAAACATTGTGCCTTTGGAAAGTGTCGGCATTTATATCCCTGCGGGAACCGCGCCGTTAGTTTCCTCGGTTTACATGACAGTGATCCCGGCAAAAATGGCGGGCGTGAAACGCATCGTCATTATGACCCCGCCGGATAGCAATGGGCATATCAACCCGCATATTTTAGCGGTCGCGAATCTTTTAAAGGTTAATGAAATTTATAAAGTCGGCGGCGCGCAGGCGATCGCGGCTTTGGCTTTGGGAACCAAGACCATTCCGCGGGTGGATAAAATCATTGGCCCGGGCAATATGTATGTCACGGAGGCGAAACGACAGGTTTTTGGCTATGTGGATATTGATATGCTGGCTGGACCGTCCGAGTTGGCGATTATCGCGACGCGGTATAGCAATATTAATTTCATCATCGCGGATTTAGAGAGTCAAATCGAGCATCTAGGCGGGATGGCGGTTTTAGTCACCACGCATAAACAACTGTTGAAGCAATTGCGCGAAAAAGTACCGGGTTCTTATGGCATTTGCGCCAAGAATATCGACGAGGCGATTGATATTGTCAACCGTATCGCTCCGGAGCATTTGGAGATTATGACGAATAATCCCGGGAGCGTCGCCAAGAAAATTATTCATGCTGGCGCGATATTTTTAGGCGAATACAGCCCGACCGCTTTGGGCGATTACGCGGCGGGCCCGAGTCATGTCCTGCCGACTATGGGATCGGCGCGTTTTTTTTCCGGTTTAGGAGGTTCAGATTTTACGAAAAAAAGCCACATCATTTCTTATTCCAAACGGGCTTTGGAAAAAGTGCGCGGTCCGATTGAAAAGATTGCGATGTTGGAAGGATTGAAAAAACACGCGGAAGCGGTGAAAGCAAGATTTATTTAAACACAACCTTTGTTTTTCCCAGGCGGGCGGAGGTTGCAGGTGGAGGATTTTTATGAATCGCAGCGCGCAGGTTGATCGCAAAAGCAAGGAAACCGAAATCAGCGCCAGCTTGAACATCGACGGCACCGGCCAGTCCAAGATCAAAACCCAGATCGGTATTCTGGACCATATGTTGGAGTTATTTGCGTTTCATGGATTTTTTGATTTGGCTGTTCAGGTCCAAAAAGCCGACCTGAATATTGACCTGCATCATACCAATGAAGATATCGGCATTGTGCTGGGCAAGGTGTTTAAAAAGGCGCTGGGTGATGACAAAGCCGGGATCCGAAGGTTTGGATCAGGGTTTGCTCCCATGGAAGCTATGTTGGCCCAGGTGGTGATCGATGTGAGCGGCCGGGGATATTTGCATTTGGATTATGAACCGGCGGCGAAAAATTCTTGAGCCAAAATCGAAGACGGTTATTCCGGCGAATATTTGGAACATTTTTTGGAATCTTTCGCGCATAATTGCGGCGCAACTCTGCATCTGACATTAAAAGGCGGCGGCAGTGATTTGCATACAGCGTTGGAAGCGGTTTTTAAGGCTTTGGCCTTAGCTTTGGACCAAGCGACGCAGGTTGACGCGCGCCGGGGCGGTAAGGTGCCGTCCACAAAAGGGATTATTGATTAAAATATATGATCGCGATTATCGATTATGGCATGGGGAATTTACGCAGTGTGCAAAAAGCCATTGAATTGGCCGGGGGAGAGACCTGCGTGACTCAGGACGCGGCGCAGATTCGCGGCGCTGACAAAGTGGTGTTGCCTGGGGTGGGCGCCATGCGGCCGGCCATGGAACAGTTAAAAAGGCTGGAATTGATCCCGGAGATAGAGTCCGCGGTCAAAGCGGGAAAGCCTTTTTTAGGGATTTGCCTCGGATATCAATTATTGTTTCAAAGCAGTGATGAAGGCGGTGTTGTGGCTGGTTTAGGCATTTTGTCCGGTCCGGTCGTTAAGTTCGCTTCTTTAAAAATTCCGCAAATGGGTTGGAATCAAATAGAGTTGCGGCAAAAAGATTGTCCTTTGTATCAGGGTGTGCCGGAAGGATCTTACGTGTATTTTTGTCACTCTTATCATCCCTATCCGGCAGATAATTCGATTATTGCTACGACAACAAAATACGGGATGGATTTTGCGTCTTCGGTTTGCCGGGGCAGGTTGTTTGGCGTGCAATTCCACCCGGAGAAAAGCCAAGGGGTTGGGAAAAAAATACTCGAAAATTTCGTTAAATTATAAAAAGACCAAAATTTAAAACAATCCATTGTGAATTTTAGGTTTTCAATTTGAATTTTTGTATTTATTTTGTCCTTTAAATTTTGTCATTTAAACATATGATTATTTACCCGGCTATTGATATTCAAGATAAAAAGGTCGTTCGGCTGCGCCAGGGAAATTTTGACGAGGTGACCGAATATAACCGGGACCCGGTGGCCATGGCTAAACATTGGGAAGCGCAAGGCGCGGCCTGGCTGCATATAGTTGATTTGGACGGCGCCCGCGCCGGGGAAATCAAAAATTTCAATTTGATCCGGTCGATTGCCGCGGCAGTAAAAGTGCCGGTGCAAATGGGCGGGGGAGTACGGACGATCGAAGATGTGAAAAAATTGATTAACGCGGGAGTCCGGCGGGTGGTTTTGGGGACCAAGGTGGTGGAAGATAAGGCGTTTTTAAATACGGTTTTATCTTACAGCGCTGAGAAGATTGCCGTGAGTATGGATTGCGCCGACGGGTTTTTAACCACGCGAGGCTGGACGCGCAAGACCGATTGGAAAGCGGTGGATTTTGTCCGGTCTTGGGTCGATTTAGGGCTGCAGCATTTGATTTATACGGACATTAGCCGTGACGGGATGTTGACGGGGCCCAATTTAGCGGCATTAAAAGAGATTTTAAAAGCGGCCAGAATCCCGGTGATCGCTTCCGGAGGGGTGGCTTCGATCGAGGATGTAAAACTTTTGAAAAAGTTGGAACCCGACGGTTTAGCCGGTTTGATTACCGGCAAGGCTTTGTATGAGGGCCGGTTGGATCTGAAAGAGGCCATGGCGGTATGTTGACAAAACGGATTATTCCCTGTTTGGACGTGAAAGACGGACGCGTGGTAAAGGGCGTGAATTTTGTGGGCTTGCGCGACGCGGGCGACCCGGTGGAGATTGCCCGGCGCTATGACCGCGAGGCCGCGGATGAAATTGTGTTTTTGGACATTACCGCGAGCCATGAAAAAAGGCCGATTATGTTGGAGGTGGTGCGGCAGACCGCGGAACAGGTATTTATGCCGTTGACGGTGGGAGGCGGGATCCGCGATTTGGACGATATTCGGACCTTATTAAACGCGGGCGCGGATAAAGTTTCTATCAACACGGCGGCGGCGCAGAATCCTCATTTGGTGCGGGAGGCAGCGGACCGTTTCGGAAGTCAGTGCATTGTCGTGGCGATTGATGGGCGAAAGCGGGAAAACGGATGGGAAGTTTTTATTCACGGCGGACGCACTCCCGCCGGTCGGGAGGTGGTTGCCTGGGCGCGGGAAGTAGAGGCGTTGGGCGCGGGCGAAATTTTATTAACCAGTATGGATTTTGACGGCACAAAAAACGGATATGATATTGATATGACGGAAGCGGTTTGCCGCGCGGTAAATATCCCGGTGATTGCCTCCGGCGGCGCCGGCGCTTTGGAAGATTTTTATCAGGTGTTCAATCATACCCCGGCGGACGCGGCCTTGGCCGCTTCGGTGTTTCATTATGGGGAGTTCACTATCCAACAAGTGAAAGATTATTTATCCGGCAAAGGGGTAATTGTCCGTTAAGGGAGAAAAAAATGACCAAAAATACAACCGAAACAATGAAAATAACGCCGCGGACTTTGGCGAAACTCAAATTCGACGCGCACGGCTTGATTCCCGCGATCGCGCAAGACGCGAAAACCGGCGAAGTCTTGATGCTGGCGTATATGAATCTCGATTCCTTAAAAGCCACCCTCAAAGGCGGGAAAGCGTGTTATTGGTCGCGTTCGCGTCAGCAATATTGGGTGAAAGGGGAAACCTCGGGTCATTTTCAGTTGGTGAAAAAGATTTTTTTTGACTGTGATTGCGATACTCTGTTATTAAAGGTGGAGCAGATCGGCGCGGCGTGCCACACGATGAAACGCAGTTGTTTCTATCGCAGCGTCGCGGTTTGACGGCGTAGGGTCTGAGGGGAGATCCGCCGCAGTCGGGGACGATTATTTATGATTAACTTAACGGAACAACAATTTCTTAAACTGACGCGAAAAGGGAATTTGATCCCGGTTTACCGGGAGATTCTCGGAGATATGGAAACGCCCGTGTCCGCGTATTTCAAATTAGCGGCGGGCGAGAAATATTCTTTTCTGCTCGAATCCGTGGAAGGGGAAGCTAAGGTCGCGCGGTATTCGTTTTTGGCCAAAGCCCCGGAATTTATTTTTCGGATCAAGGACAACCAGGCAACTGTGACGGCATATCGGGATAAAAAGATCGTCCAAGAAACCGGGGAGGTCAACGGCGATCCCTTGCGGTTCATCCGAGGATTTTTAAAGGATTATCGTTGGGTTCCGGTACCGGGTCTGCCCCGCTTTTGCGGCGGTCTCGTCGGATATTTTAGTTATGATATGGTCCGTTTTTTTGAGCGGCTGCCGCAGCAGACCCGGGATGAACTGCGTTTGCCGGACAGCGTCTTGATCATGGCGAAAGAAATTGTTATTTTTGACCATTTGCGGCATACGATTAAAATTGTCAAATGCGTTGATGTTGAATCCCAAGCTGCCCGGGTTGATCTACAGAAAGCGTATCGTCAAGCGGTCCAGCGCATTGATGATGTGACCCGGCAGATTCAAGGACCTTTGCCGAAAGAAAAATTTGCCCGCCAGCGCTCCTCGGCCGCTTCAAGCTCGAATTTTACCTTGGCGGGTTTTAAAAAAATTGTGGAAAAGGCGAAACAACAGATTCAGGCCGGCGAAATCATTCAGGTGGTTTTGTCACAACGTTTCCAGGTCAAGCTCCGGACTAATCCGTTTCATGTTTATCGCGCCTTGCGTTCGCTCAATCCTTCGCCGTATATGTATTATTTGAATTTTGATGATATCCAAATCATTGGGTCGTCTCCGGAATTATTGGTCCGCTGCGAAGAGGGGATTGTCCAGACGCGGCCGATTGCCGGCACTCGGCCGCGCGGTCAGGATGAGGCGGAGGATCAAGTTTTGGCCAAAGATCTTTTGGCGGATCCGAAAGAAAAAGCGGAACACATCATGCTCGTGGATTTAGGGCGCAATGATTTGGGCCGGGTATGCCGTGAAGGAACGGTACAGGTTACGGAATTCATGAACGTGGAACGGTATTCGCATGTGATGCACATTGTGAGCAATGTCCGCGGCGAATTGCGGCCGGATAAAGACGCCTTGGATGTTTTGGCCGCGACGTTTCCGGCGGGAACGGTTTCCGGCGCGCCGAAAATCCGGGCGATGGAAATCATTGAAGATCTGGAAAAAGTCCGGCGCGGACCTTACGCGGGTTGCGTGGGATATTTTAGTTTTTCCGGCAACTTGGACACGTGCATCACTATTCGCACGATTGTCGTGACTCAGGGCAGCGCGTATATTCAAGCGGGCGCGGGTATTGTCGCGGATTCTCTGCCGCAGCGCGAATATCAAGAAACAGTCAATAAAGCCAAGGCGCAGTTGGCTGCGGTAAAAATGGCGCAAGGTTTTTAATTTTCCGGAGCGTCCCGCCTGGCAGGGGGGCGCCCGTTAACCCAAAAGGAGACAGCAGCAATGCAAGTTAAAATTCGTTTACAAAAAGCGGGAAAAGTAGCGACGGGCGCGTATAATTACCGGATTGTCGCTATCAGCTCATCTACAGCGCGGGATGGCAAACATCTGGAAATTTTAGGCCATTATGATCCGGCGAAAAAACCGGCGGATTTGAAAATTGACGTTGCCAAAGTCAATCAATGGATCCAAAAAGGCGCCACCCTGTCGGACACAGTGAAGTCTTTGGTTAAGAAGGTCACAAAGGAACAGTCGTAAGTTATAAGTTGTAAGTTATAAGTTGTAAGTTGTAAGTTTAAAATACCCCAATAGCCGCAAGGCTTGCCGATTTTTAACTTGCAACTAAACCAACAGGAGTGTCCTATGAATCCACCATCCAGTTCAATGTTGACCATGCTGGTTCCCTACGGCTTGATTTTTTTGATTTTTTATTTTTTGGTGATTCGTCCGCAAAAAGATCAACAAAAAAAATTAGCGGATATGAAAAATAATTTAAAAAAAAACGACCAAGTCGTTATGGCCGGCGGTATGCACGGCACAGTGGTTTTGGTGAAAGATAAAACAGTTGTTGTCCGGGTTGATGATAATGTTAAAATTGAATTTGATAAAGAAGCGGTGACAACTGTGGTCACCGCAAAAACCTAATTCTAATAAAGAGCGCGGGCGATAGCAATTCGCATCCCGGGAGGAATTCTCATGAATAAAGGTTTACGCAACCGAGTTTTGATCATTCTGGCGGTTTTGGCCGCGTGTTTGTGGTTTACGTTTCCGGTGCAAAAACGGATCAATCTCGGCTTAGACTTAAAAGGCGGGATGCATCTGGTTTTGAAAGTGGATACAGAACAGATCAAAAACGCCAACGCGAAAAGCGACGCGGTGCTGCGCGCCATTGAAATCTTGCGTAACCGTATTGATAATCTCGGGGTAGGCGAAACCGTTATTCAGCGGCAAGGCGATACCGAGATTCTCGTCCAACTTCCCGGAGTGACTGATCGCGAAAAAGCGCTCAGTCTGATCGGCCGGGTAGCCCAATTGGAATTCCGCGTGGTCAGCGATGATCCGACGAAACTTAATGAAGCGCTTTCCGGAAAAGTTCCGGACGGATTTGAGCTGAAAAAAATTAAAAAAGATAAAGAAACTCCGGTCTTGGTAGAAAATCAAGCGGCTTTAAAAGGCGATATGATCGCGGACGCCCGGGTCGATTTTGACACCAGCGGGTTTGGTATGCCGTACATTTCTTTAACGTTCAACGATAGAGGCGCCAAGCTTTTCGGGGAAATCACCCAGAAGAACGTCAACCGCCGCCTCGCGATTATCATTGACGGCGATGTGCTTTCCGCCCCGAATATCAATGAGCCGATTCTCGGCGGCAAAGCGCAAATCACCGGCCAGTTTACTTATGATGAAGCGTCGTCATTAGCCATGGCCTTGCGTTCCGGCGCTTTGCCCGTGCCTATGCACGTGGAGGAAGAGCGCACAGTCGGTCCGCTTTTAGGGAAAGATTCGATTGAAGCGGGCATTAAAGCCACGGTCTTTGGTTGTGTCATGGTGTTCATTTTCATGTTGTATTATTTAAAAGCCGGGATTATCGCGGATATCGCGCTGATTTTTAATTTTTTGTTGATTCTCGGCACTATGGGATTTTTAAACGTGATGCTCCCGGGATCGTCCTCAACTTTGACCTTGCCCGGTATTGCGGGGATTATTTTGACTTTGGGTATGGCGGTTGACGCCAACGTCTTGATTAACGAGCGTATCCGGGAAGAAATGCGCAGCGGCAAGCCGTTAGCGATGGCAATCAAGAATGGCTACAACCGGGCGTTTTCGGCGATTTTGGATTCGCATTTGACCAATATCGTGGCCGCGGTAATGTTGTTTATTTTTGGCTCCGGTCCGATTAAAGGTTTTGCCGTGACCTTAACCACGGGTTTGGCCGCGAGTATGTTTACCGCGGTTTTCGTTACCCACGTTATTTTTGACGTTTTATTGCACTATCGCAAATTGGACAGTTTCCCGATGCTCAATATATTCAAGGAAACCAAAATCGATTTTATTTCCAAACGGCATATTTGCTACACGCTGTCCTTAATATTGACCATCGCCAGCATTTGGGTATTTTTCAAAAAAGGGGATACCGCGTACGGGATTGATTTCGCGGGCGGCCAGATTCAGGAGTATCGCTTTGCCAAACCGATCAACGCGGATTATTTACGCGTCAGTTTGGAGAAAGCCGGGGTTAAGGATGTGGTAATTCAGCAATTCCACGAAACTCCCGATACGGTTTTGATCAAAAGCGCGGGCGATACTTACAATGAAGTAGTGAAAGCGTTTAAAGCCGCGCATCCGGACAATGCTTTTCAAGTCCTGCGGATTGAAAAAGTCGGACCGATCGTCGGAAAAAGTTTGCGTCAAAAGGCCTTTTGGGCAATTGTCTTGGCCCTGGGCGGGATTTTGATTTATATCTGTTTTAGGTTTAAGCATTTTGATTTCGCTGCAGCCGGGGTGATCGCTTTGGCGCATGACGTGATTGTCGCGCTGGGTGTGGCTTTGATGACCGGGCGGCAGATCGATTTGCTGATGATCACCGCTTTGTTGACTATCGCGGGTTATTCGATCAGCGACACCATTGTCATTTATGACCGGGTGCGGGAGAACATGCTGCTGCATCGCAAAATGAGTTTATACGACCTGATCAATCTGAGCGTCAATCAGACTTTATCGCGGACTATTTTGCAAACTACTGTCACCTATCTGGTGGTGGTGGCTTTGTTTTTTAAAGGCGGCGAAGTCTTAAATACTTTCTCGTTTTGTTTGCTCGTCGGATTTTTCTGCGGAATTTACTCGACCGTATTTATCGCGTCGCCGCTGGTCTTGATCTTCGAGAAACAAATGAAGAAGAAAACTTAGTCCGTTTCCTCTCCGCAGGGGGAAAGACAGCTTCGCATGTTCCAATCCCTCGAACTTATTGTCGGCGAGCGGTTTGATCTGGATGTTTTGCATCAGAATCTTACGGCTTTCGGTTATGAGCGCGTCAATCGACTGACCCAGGTGGGAGAATTTTGCCAAATCGGCGAAATTCTGCAAATTTTCCCGGAAGAGTTTGACAGCCCTTTGCGGATTGATTTTGACGAAGACCGCGTCAATAAAATTGCCAGTATGGATCTGCTTTCGGGCCGCTCGATCTGGCAGCATAAAATCATTATTGTCTTGCCCCGCAAGAAATCCCGTCACGCTGAATCTTTTAACGCGGACATCCCGCTCACCCATTTTGTCGACGTAAAAAAGGGCGATTATGTCGTCCACAATTATCACGGCATTGGCCGCTTTTTAGGCCTTGAGGAAATCGAAACCGCGAAAGGCCGGCGCGAACACCTAATCATTGAATATCAGGGCGGGGATAAACTTTTTGTCCCGAAGCACGATATTCGGCTCGTGCAAAAATACGTGAGTTTTAACAAACGGCCGCCCCGGATCTATCAATTGGGAAGCAAAGAGTGGAAGCGGGTGCGGACGCTGATTCAGAAGCGGTTACAGCGCATGGCCGCGGAGTTATTGCATACCCAAGCTCTGCGCGCCAGTCAGCCGGGTTACGCTTTTTCACCCGACACGGATTGGCAAAAAGATTTTGAAAAAGGTTTTCCTTTTCAGGAAACTCCCGATCAAATCAAATCTATGGCGGAAGTAAAAAGGGATATGGAATCAGCGCATCCCATGGATCGTTTGCTTTGCGGCGATGTGGGTTATGGGAAAACCGAGGTAGCTTTACGCGCGGTGTTTAAAGCGGTCATGGATAATAAACAGGCCGCCGTATTAGTGCCGACTACGGTTTTGGCGGAACAGCATTATGTGAATTTTGCCCAGCGCCTGAAAAATTTTCCTTTGCGCGTCGGCATGTTGAGCCGGTTTCGCACCAAACATGAACAACAATTGACCATCAATGGTTTGGCGGACGGATCGGTAGACGTGGTGATCGGCACGCATCGGCTTTTGTCAAAAGACGTGGCGTTTAAAGATTTGGGTTTAATCGTCATAGATGAGGAACAAAGGTTCGGGGTCGCGGCGAAAGAAAAATTAAAACGCCTGCGTTTATTGGCGGATGTGTTGACTTTAACCGCGACCCCGATTCCCCGCACCTTGCACATGGCCTTGGTGGGAGCCCGGGATATGTCAGTGATTCAGACAGCTCCGGCTAACCGGATTGCGGTTCAAACCCAGGTGATTGAGTTTGATGAAACGATTATCCGACGGGCGATCCAGCGGGAAATCGCCAGAAAAGGCCAGGTGTTTTTCTTGCATAACCGTGTTGCGGATATCCAGCGAATTGCTAAAATAATAAAAGATTTGGTTCCGGAAAGCCGGATTGCGGTAGGGCATGGTCAGATGTCGCCTCGTCAGCTGGAAGAAGTTATGCTGCGGTTTTTTCATGGGGAGGTTGACGTCTTGGTGTGCACAACCATTGTGGAGTCAGGGATTGATATTCCCAACGCCAATACTTTGATTGTCAACCGGGCGGACCGTTTTGGTTTGGCGGATTTGCATCAATTACGCGGCCGGGTTGGCAGGGCGAACACCGAGGCTTACGCCTATTTTGTGATTCCCCGACGCCGGGCTCTAAGCGAAGAGGCCGACGCCCGGATCGAGGCGATTGAAAAGTACAGCGGGCTGGGCGCGGGTTTTCAAATCGCTTTTGAAGACATGAATATTCGCGGCGCGGGAAATATTTTGGGTCAGGAACAATCCGGGTATATCGCCGCCGTCGGATTTGATTTGTATTGCCGTTTGTTAAAAGAATCAGTCGAGCATTTGAAAAATCAAGGATAAGGAGTCCCATGTATTTGCGAATCATCGCTGCGGTCTTTTTAATCGTTTTGGGAGGAATGCGTTGTGGGAATGCCTTTGAGGATTCCATAGTGGCGGTAGTCAATGATGAATTGATCACCGCAAAAGATGTCCAAGCCTATTTGCATACCACTTTTGTGAATTTAAAAGCCCAGGGAGTGCCGGAGCAAAAGATTCAGGAGATTATGGATGATTTAAAAACCAATGGTTTGTCAAAATTGATTGAAGACCGCCTGATTTTAAGCCGCGCGAACAAGGCGGGCTTGGAAGTGCGGCCGCAGTTGGTCGACCAGCGTTTAGACGAGATTCTCAAAAACTATCCTTCCGAAAACGTCTTTTTGGAAGCTTTGGCCGCCAATGGTTCTTCGATTACGGAACTGCGGCAGAGATTATTGGAACAGCTCAAGATCAAATATATTATTGATCATGAAGTCAAAGATAAAATCGCGGTGAATCCGCAGGAAGTCACGGATTTTTATTTAGCCAACCCCGCTTTGTTTCAAACTAAGGATAAAGTTTTTGTTGAATCGATTTTTATCGGCAAAAAGAGCGACCCCGCCGCGGCCCGGATAAAAATCGAAGAGGCCGAAACGCGGATCAAAAACGGCGGGGATTTTATCGACGTGGCGAAAGCTTATTCCGAACTGCCGTCGATCGGAGCTGTCGAACGCGGTCAGTTGAAACCGGAAATCGAAGACACATTTTTTAAACTGCCGCAAGGCGGGGTTTCCGCCGTTACGGAAGTCGAAGACGGGTTCTACCTCTTTAAAATCACGGCCTATAAACCCGCCAAGCTCGCGGAACTGAAGGATGTGAAAGATCAAATCACCGAACGTATTTATCAAAAAAAATTCAAAGAAAAATTTACCGGGTGGCTGAATGATCTGAAGAAAAACGCTTATCTAGAAATCAAAAAATAAAACGCCTGGCGCGTAGAAAGCGGTATTATGACGGATAAAAAATTTTTTGGTTTTAGTGATCTTGCCTTTTTTTCAATGGCGTTGGCGTCCTTTGCCGGATGCGCCGGTATGATTATTTATGGGGCATTTCATCTTATCTGGCTGAGAGTGTTTTTTTCCCAGTCGACTTATTACTTTATCTTGGGCTTGACTTTAGTTTGGGCAGTTACACTGATCAAAGCCAGCCAAGAAGCGGGCTTTGACCCGAAGAAATTCTGGCAGCTTCATAAAACCGGCATTCTATTTTCCCTGCTGGCCGCCAGTTTTATTTTTATTTCAGTGCCGAAATATTTTCGCGTGTTAAGCGATGAAACGAATCTTTTGTCTGTAGCCCGGACCATGACTTTTGAAAAAAGAGTGGATAATGTTACGGAGGGCAGATGGTATTACGAAAGATTTTGGCCCACCGCCAGTTCCATGGAAAAACGTTGTTTTCTTTTTCCTTTTTTCACGCAATTGTTTCATGTCGCGTTTGGATATCATGTTTATAATGTTTTTATTTTAAATTTTTTCGCGCTTTGGGGATTGTTGTTTGCTGTCTATTTATTGCTATCCCCGTATATAAGCAGCGGTTGGTCATTGATCGCGCTGGTATGCGTCTTGGCGCAACCGGTTATCACGCTAAGCGCCACCAGCGCGAGTTATGAAGTTTTCAACTCTTTGTTTATAGCCCTAGTATTTTTAAGCCTACGTTGGTTCTTGAGCTCCGGGACTCCCGTGGCGTTACAAGTCCTTTGCCTGAATTTGTTTATGTTGGCGAACATTCGTTATGAATCGATTATTTTTTTGGCTGTAATTATTTTTTTCCTTTTTTTAAGCGGATATTTAAACAAAAAGCTTATTGTTTCATCGCCGATTTTGGTTTTGGGCCCGGTTTTTTTGTTCCCCTGGTTGGCCCAGCGGGTTGTCATGGCCCATGAAGCGGACAGTAACTTGATTGGTAATTCTTGGATGAATGCTTTTCAATTCGATTTTATCGCGAACAACGTCAAACTATTTTTCAATTTTATTCTCAACTGGACCGGTAATTTAGGTTACGCGGGAATATTAAATTGGCTTGGTTTGGCGATTTTCTTTGTTTTACTGGGACAACTTTGGTTTAATCCGAATTTTAAAATCGATAAAGAGAAAAAGTTTTATTCCCAGGTTATTTTACTCAGTTTATTGTTTCTCTTCATAGCGGTTTTGGCGTATCAAGGCGGGATCAATGATCATCCTTTAAACGGGAGATTTTATTTGCCGATTTTGATATTTTTCTCGGTTTTGCCGGCGATCAGCTTAGGGGCGGGGTGGCTGGGAAATAAACTTTCTATTCGGCAGGGATGGCTCATTGCCGCGGCGCTTTTTATTTTTTATCATCCGATTGCGATGCGGGATCATTTGGCGAACGATCTGGTCATTATCCGGGAAGATCGGTTGGTCCGAGAATTTTTAAATAAAAACGCGGATCAAAACGCTTTGATCATTTGCGGCCGGCCGGGCCAGTTGACCGTAGATTTACGGGGAGCCATTTCATTTTCAACGGCAAACCGGGAAAAGCGGGAGATCTTGGATCAATATCATAATCATTTGTTCAGCATGATTTATGTTATCCAGACCTTTAACTACCAAACCCGCGGTCCTTTGTCGGATAATGTGGTCGATTCTATCTACGCCCTAGAGCCGGTCACCGAGCTGCAGACCGGCGGTGGACAATATATGCGAATTTCCAAGGTCCGCGCCCCCGGAGTGTAAGCAGGTTTGAGGTGTTTAGAAACGGGTTTTCAATAAAGGGCGACTAAATGCAGAGGGCAAGGATTGATCTTTTAAAAGCAAAAATGGGCTTGGCATATGTTTAATTTTCTTCGAAGGTTGGATAACCTATTTATTCGTTTAGCCATTTTCGCCATAAATCCTAAAAAGTCTAAGGATATACAATCAGGAGAGGTGCGAGAGATCCTTTGTATAAAGTTGTGGGGGCTTGGCAATTTGATTGTGATTTATCCATTAATAGAAAAATTGAAAGCCCGATTTCCGCAAGCGCGAATTACGTTCATTACCTTTGATTTGAATCGAGGATTTCTAGATGACGACCAATCTTTGGATCGGGTCGTTTATTTTAGATTTACGGTTAATTTTTTTCGGATTATTCGGCAGGTTGCTGAATTGCTTAAAGAATTAAGGGCTTTAAAAATCGATTTGGTTATAAATTTTGAAACATTTAACAATGCATCAGCGGTGTTTGCTTATTTAACGAAGGCTCCGGTCCGGGTCGGTATAAATAATCGCTATGAAAATTTTTTTTATACGCATTCTATCCAACGTGATCCTCAGGCGCACATCACAGAAGTTTTTTCCGATCTCGTAAGAACTTTGGGTTTAAAGTTTTCTTACGCTTATTATTCATTTCCCGTAAAAGAACAGGAACAGCAAGCGGTGGAGCGGCAGATTAAGTCTCGTCCGTATCTATGTTTTCATCCCGGAACAAGCGGAAATTTTACAGGGAAGAGATCCCGCGAAGAATATTTTGCCAAATTGGCTAATTTATTCATTGAGGTTTGCTGTATCCCAGTTTACTTCACGGGATCTTATAAGGAAACACCGATCATTGAGAGGATTATCGAAAAAGTTAATGACAAGAGTAAAGTTTTTAATATCGCGGGGACTTTCACAATTTGGGAGTTGGTTGAGTTGATGAGGGGGTGCCGGTTATTTGTTGCGGGTGACACAGGTCCAACGCATCTCGCGGCCTCTTTAAACGTGAATACGGTTGTTATGTTCGGCCCCAGCTCCCCGAAAAGATATTCTCCGTTAAATCAAAATTCAATAGTTTTTTATAAAGGATGTTCATGTAGTCCATGTTTGAATCCGGATGTCTTAACGCAGACATGCAGAAAGAAATATGAATGTTTGGATTTTGATGTTCAGGATAACTTCGCTCAGATATCCAAAAGATTTTTGGATTAGAAAAATATTGCTCAAGTGAGGGCGCAAATATGTTCGGATTTATTGGTGCGATCATAGCTTCAAATTTTAAGCGGTTGAGTTCTCCTTTCAAGTTGGGTTATGCGGTTACTTATAGATGCAATCTCAAATGTAAAATGTGCAATATTTGGCATAAAGATGACCACAGTCGGGAACTTTCAGTTTTTGACATTGAAAAGTTTTTCCTCAAGCCACACGGTCTTCATTGGGTTGGCCTTACTGGAGGAGAATGCTTTCTTCGCGCTGATCTTCCTGAAATTGCTGACGTTATCATAAGTAATTCCAAACAATTATCTGCCATGCACATTGCGACCAACGGCACCCGTACAGATAAAATTGATCATTTTATGACGGAAGTGCGCAAGAAACATAGAAAGATAAAATTTGTTTTCACCGTTAGCATTGACGGTCCTTCAGATATTCACAACAAGATCAGGGGCGTGGAGGGTGTTTGGGAAAAAGCGTTAACTACATTCAAAATGTTAAAGAAAATGCCATTGGTTAAACCGCAATTCGGCTTTACATTGTCCCACAGTAATGTTGGGCAATTTGAAGATACTTTTCACAGCCTTAAGGACGTTTATCCACAGCTGCGATTTGATGATATCTCGGTTTATATCTTTCAGAAATCTTCTTTTTACTATGATAACCAGGATATGCTTGACCTGGACAAGAATGTTCGGATTAAGGAAATAAATAAAATACTTGCTTTGGATAAGGAAGGGTGTACCCTGAATAATTTTTTGCGACGGAAGTTTTTGCAGATGTATTTGACTTATCTTCAAACGAGCCAAACTCCAATCAAGTGCCAGTCAGCCGCTTCCACTTGTTATTTGGATCCTTATGGCACGTTATATCCATGCTCAGTTTGGAATCGAAAACTTTTTAATATTAAAGAGACTAATTTATCTCTTAAGGAGATTTGGCAAACGAATGAAGCCAATAATATCTATAAAGATGTTTTATCAAACAAATGCACAGGTTGCTGGACGCCCTGCGATGCCTACAGCGCAATGGGAGGGTCGTTATTACAAACCATTTTATGGAGCGGATCCGGCCTTAAACGTAAAGTGTAGGAGAAACCAAATGGATATGCAGGAAATCCGATCGCTTATTAACTCGACAATCTATGATTTGGATACTGTTGATTATTTGCTTGATTATGGAAGAATAGATGAAACCGTGACAATTGTTAATAAAATCTTAAACCGGATTCAATATTTTCGCGACCAAACTGGAAAGGGGCCTTATGATCTGAAAGACATTTTTCAAGATGATTTTTGGATTGCGAAGATTAACGAGGCGTCGACGTTTGGAGATATGCGTAATAACGTAAGACAAGCTTCCCGTCAAGTAATAGACATTTCTGAAAAAGTCCTCAATCAGGAGGAATACATTAATTTTGTTAAGAAAGTAGCATCTTGGGTGTATGAAAATGTCCGCAATTTAAGAAGGAAAGTGAGAACGCCGTTGAAAAAGAAAATTGAAAGGGTGTCAGTATTTTTGGCGGCAAGTCTTGCAGTTGGAGGTTTGATTGTTTTTTGTATAATGCAAATTTTCGCTCGAAATTGGGGATTGCATGCGGATTTTTATGAAGGGAGAAATTTCGATAGATATGTTTCATCAGAAGTTCGTCATGCCATTGATATCAGCGAGCCTTATGATTTCGATGGAAAGGTTGGGCCCGATGATTTTTCTGCTCGATATACGGGATTTCTTAAGGCGCCTAAAGACGGGAAATATCTTTTTACTATAATTGTTGACGATGGAGCTCGGTTGTTTATAGATGGTGTGCCCATTATCGATGAATGGAGGCGTCAGGGCGACCGCATTCCCTTTTCTAAAAATATTTATTTACCAAAAGGCCTGCATTCGATTCGTTTAGATTATTTTCAATCTATCGGACCTGCTGTTTTAAAATTATTTTGGACGCCGGAGCATGGACAACAGAAAATCATCCCGGCAGATTTTCTTAGGCAGAATAATGAGTAGGTTGGGAGTATCGGGGGCACAAAGCTGATTGTTAAAAGTGCGTATTAACTTATGAAAGGCTGTAAAACCTTGTGTTAATACTAAAAAAAATCATCCAGGAAATAATAAAAACACCCGCGTTGCTGCTTTTACTTTTTGTATATTTGTATATTCTGCCGTGTTGTCTTTCCTATGATAATGCCTGGACTCAACCAGAACAATTTTATATAAAAACTAGCGTGTTACATACGGGCTCCGTTCTGAATCTTAAAGATTTAAAGAATGGTCTTTCCTCGCAGGATTTCGAATTTAAAAGCCGGTGTACGCGTCCTTTATCATCATATTTTGAGATCTTAGATACCAAATTTCGTATCTGGCTTTGGCATTTTATGATTCCTCATCCAAGCCTGTCACTAACCTGGATTTTCTCATTAATATTAAGTCCGTTTTTCTTTTATAAATTGTTGCGAAATCGATTAATCAGCAGGAATGTTTCGTTTGCGGCGGTGTCTTTTTATCTTGTAACTCCCTGTGTGCTTAGTTATGAAACAATGCTTTTTAGACCCTCAAAATCTATGGCTAATTTTGTTATCATTCTTTGTCTTTATATGGCTTCATTGTTGCATAAAAGGTCGGTTGAGAATAAAGCATATATCTCGCTGAAATCTTTTATTCCATTCTTGCTTCTAGTCGCGTTTTCAGTGTACTGGGATGAGACAACTTTATTTATATTTCCAGCTGTGTTATTTTTATTTCCGCGCTTAGTTAAACGTGAAATGCATCTTTTGCTTCTCCTGCCTATTTTTACTTTGTTTGGATATTATGTTGTTATCCCGTGGCTTTCTTCCCAGGCAGGCTACGGATTCCCGCGCTTGAATCAATGCAGTGATATGCAAGGTTTTCTTAAGCTCCCATACAATTTTTTTGAGCCGTTTAAATGCATCGTTTCAAACGCCGCGCGTTTAATTTTTGATACAATGGGTTTAGTTATCCCATCTTCTCAAGCGTCTAAGCTTATTAAGATAATGTTGATCTTATCTTTGATTTGTTGGCTGATATTGTTTTTTTATATCCTAAGGGTCAGGAAAAAAGAGGGCTTTCTTGCGTTATTTCTGGGCATCCAAATATTGATCTTTAATCACTCAATGTCAGCCATGGGTTTGAAAACTTGGGGTCCCTTTTGGTATGGGACTTTTTGGTCGGTTTTCTTTTCTTTTTATTTGGCCCGATTGATAGAAAAGGCCAACATCCCTAAATATGTTTTAACTTTTAGTCTATTAATTATTTTGTTTAATATGTCCAACTGCTTTTTAGCGACTAATCTAATTTATAAGAATTGTCACTATTATCCCTATAACCCAGGGAAAATAGCATTATATTTCCAGGATAAGAAGCTTCGTTTTGATCCTGTTGACAAGCCTTTTCTTAGCGGCTCTCAACTAAAATTCATTATCTCTGATTACTGGAGTCAGGTAAGGCAAGGCAAGACGATAGAGGATTTTTCCATTCCTAGGGAATTATGTTGGCTTCCTTTGGAAGTTGAGCCGAAGAAACAACATACAAGATATAGGCTGCTACAAAGCGATAATATTAATTATTTCAAGACAAATTGAGGTTAAGTGATGATTAAGGCTAAAGATATTTTTGTCGGGGAAAAAATCGGAATTACCGTGGGTGATCCCAACGGTGTAGGCCCGGAAATTATTGTCAAGGCCTTGGCAAAGACGACACTGCGTCGGGGCCGGCAGTTTGTCATTTATGGCAATTCGGATGTTCTGGCATTTTATCAATTCAAACAATATCGCAATGTGGTAGTTAAAGATCCGGGCGGGTTTTCTTTAAAAAATTTTAAGCCCGGAACGGGCAGCGCGGCGAGCGGCCGGGCGGCTTTGGCGTATTTGCGGGCCGCGGTTCAGGATTTGCAAGCAGGGAAAATACGTTCGGTGGCTACCGCGCCTTTGAGTAAAGAATTAGTCGGGCTGGCTCATCCCGGATTCCGCGGACACACCGAATATTTGGCGGAAGCTTTTGGCAAGAAAGACGACGAGATCGGTATGCTGTTTGTCGCCGGCTCCATACGGCTGATTTTGGCGACCCGTCATCTGGCCTTACGCCAAGTTCCGGATGAGCTTTCGCCGGAACGTTTGTATAAAGCCGTCAAATTATTAAACGACGCTTTAAAAAAATATTTTCTGGTGCCGTTTCCCAATCTCGCGGTATGCGGTTTGAATCCGCACGCGGGTGAGGGAGGAGTATTGGGTACAGAGGAAATTGAAATCATTAATCCGGTATTGGACCGCTGTCGTAAAGAAAAAATTAGGGTAAGCGGGCCATTGCCCGCCGATACTTTATTCGTGCCGGATATTTTTAAAAAATACGACGCGGCGGTGGCGATGTATCACGATCAAGGCTTAATTCCGATTAAACTCATGGCGTTTAATCGGTTGGTGAATATGACGGTTGGTTTGCCGGTTTTACGCACTTCACCGGCGCATGGCACGGCGTTTAATATTGCGGGCAAGGGTTTGGCGGATCCTTCCTCAATGATGGAAGCGCTGCGTTTGGCAACGGAGCTGATATAATGAATTTCCCCGGGCAAGGCCAGCTGAAAAGGGAACTACCTGCCCGGCCGAAGAAAAGTCTGGGCCAGCATTTTTTAACCGATCAGCGGGTGATTGAACGAATAATCCGAGTTTGTGATTTGCGCCCCGAAGACTCTGTTTTAGAAATTGGGCCGGGCCGCGGCGTTTTGACTTTGGCTTTAGCGCAAAAAGTTAAGCAGGTTTTTGCCGTGGAAACGGACGCGCGGTTGATTGCGAATTTGCGTGCGGTTGTTCCTGCGGACCGCGTGACAGTCGTGCACGCGGATTTTCTCAAATTTCCTTTGGCCGCTTTACCGTCCGGGCTGCGGATTGTCAGCAATCTTCCCTATAACATTGCGACGCCCATTTTAGAAAAAATCATTCAAGCGAAACAACAATTTAGCGATTGTCACGTGATGGTCCAGTGGGAATACGGGCAAAGGATGGCGGCTAAGCCGGGGACAAAGGCCTATGGCGCATTCAGTTGTTTTGCGCAATATTACGCACAGCCGCGGATTTTGTTTAAGATTTCCCCGGCCGCTTTTTGTCCTGCGCCGAAAGTTTATTCTTGTTTTATGGCAGTGGATTTGCGGATTTCACTGCCCACACCGGAGGGGGATGCGGCGTTTTTATTTCAGGTGGTGCACGCGGCGTTCAATTATCGCCGGAAAACATTAGTCAACGCGTTAGGAGATTTGGTGGACAAGAAAAAGACGCTGGCGGTTTTGCGGCAATTGGGATGGAATCCCCAAATCCGCGGGGAGAGTTTGAGCCTGAAACAATTTATTCTTTTAGCGGAAGCATTGGCTTAAACAAGGAAGTTTTTACCGCCATTCTTTAAACCAGATTTTGCGCGGGTCGCGGACGATTTCAAAAGCATATTCGAGAATAGTGTTTTGCTGATGCTCGGGCATATTATAAAAATGGATGCCGGCTTCGTCAGTTTCTTCTTCGGCATGAGGCTTGATCCAAACAATCTGCCCCCGGGCTTCGACGCAGATTCCGTCATGCATATAAATTTTGAGATCAACTTGTTGTCCGGGATTTAAACCTTTGGGAGTTTCTAAACGAGCTCCGGCGCAGCTGATATCTTTGGTGTAGGCTTCAAAATGTTGGGGGCTGTTGGCTAAATGTAACGCCACGCGGTTGCGGGTTTCCCAACGGGGCAAATATCTTTGGTCGATTTGGTTTTGATCGTCCATAAGAGGGGATCCGGAGTTAGTAAAATCGTTAGCTGTTCATTTATGGAGTTCGCACCGTTGATAATCTACATCAGAACGGATAGGGAAACAAGGAAAAATTTACTATTATTTGTAAAATACGAAAAACCGGATAAATCAGAAATTTTTACCGATAAGGAATAAGCGGAAGGAAAATCTTATGATTCT
Organism: Candidatus Omnitrophota bacterium; assembly: GCA_015233495.1. GTDB lineage: Bacteria > Omnitrophota > Gorgyraeia > Zapsychrales > Zapsychraceae > JADFXQ01. The sequence continues at coordinate 49,235 of JADFXQ010000004.1, forward strand.
TAAAGAAGGCCGTTATTTCCGTTTTTCACGCCGGGGTGATTGGGAGTTTTTTTCCCGAAAAAATTGCAGTGATGTCGCGATCATCGTGGCGCTGACCGATGAAGGCAAAGTGATTTTTGTTGAGCAATACCGGGAACCGGTGCGAAAAAAGGTGATAGAGTTCCCGGCCGGCTTGATCAATGACCACACTCCGGAAACTTTCGCGCAAGGAGCGAAACGCGAATTGCTGGAAGAAACCGGTTATCGCGCCCGGCGGATCACCCGGCTGTTAAAAGGCCCGGCCCAAAGCGGCGCCAGCGCGGATTTGGTCACCATGGTGCGGGCCTACGGATTAAAAAAAGTCAGCGCCGGCGGGGGCGACCGCTCGGAAAAAATCAAGGTTCATGAAGTTATTTTAACGGAAGTTCCGGCTTGGCTTAAAAAAATGTCCCGGCGGGGCTATTTGATAGAACCTAAAGTTTATGCTGGACTTTATTTTTTAACCGCTTAAAATAAAAATAGTTATTTAAAATTTTGAATGGCCATTCAAAAAAGGGGTGCTCAATGGTTTCTTACAAAGAATTAGGTTTTTCGAACACTAAGGAAATGTTTAAAAAAGCGGTGACGGGTGGATTTGCCGTTCCCGCGTATAATTTTAATAATATGGAACAATTGCAAGCGATCGTCTTAGCATGTTTGGAAACCCAGTCGCCGGTAATTTTGCAGGTGTCCAGCGGCGCGCGCAAATACGCGGACCAAACCTTGCTACGCTACATGGGGCAAGGCGCGGTAGAGATGATGAAACGCTACGCTCAAGAAAAAAAATTAAAACCGATTCCGATTGCTTTGCACTTAGACCATGGCGATACTTTTGAATTATGCCAGTCCTGCGTGGAATCCGGGTTTTCTTCCGTAATGATCGACGGATCGCATCATCCTTATGATAAAAATGTGGAGTTGACCAAGCAGGTGGTGCAGTTTGCGCATCAACACGCAGTGAGCGTGGAAGGCGAATTGGGCGTTCTCGCCGGAATCGAAGACGAAGTTCAGGCGGAAAAATCGACTTACACTCGGCCGGATGAAGTGATTGATTTTGTGTCTAAGACTGGCGTGGACTCGCTGGCGATTTCCATAGGGACTTCGCACGGCGCGTATAAATTTAAGCCGGAACAATGCACCAAAAACGCGGACGGCGTTTATGTGCCGCCGGAATTGCGATTTGACATTTTAGAAGAAATCGAAAAACGCCTGCCCGGTTTTCCGATTGTTTTGCACGGCGCTTCTTCCGTGCCGATGGAAGCCGTAAAGATGATCAATCAATACGGCGGCAAACTCAAGGATTCCGTGGGGATTCCGGAAGAACAACTGCGCCGGGCCGCTAAGTCCGCGGTATGCAAAATTAATATTGATTCCGACGGCCGTTTATGGATGACTGCGGCGATCCGCAAAGAATTCGCCGAGAAACCGGCAGAGTTTGATCCGCGCAAATATTTGGGTCCGGCGCGGCAAGCTTTGCAAGAAATGTATAAACAAAAAAATGTCAGCGTTTTGGGATCGGCGGGTCAGGTATAAATTCGTAACGGGCGCCCCTTGCCTATCATTGGGCAGGTGGGCGACCTCTTTGGGCTACACCTACAAGGAGCGATAATGATGGAAACTTTTATTTTTTTAGGAAAATATTCGCCGGAAGCAGTGCGGGATATCAGCTCGGACCGCACGTCTAATACCATTACCCTGATAAAGGAAATCGGCGGCGAGGTGGTGTCGATGTACGCGCTGTTAGGCGGCTATGATTTGGTTTTGATAGTTAAACTGCCGTCTGCCACAACGGCCATGAAGGCTTCTTTAGCTTTGACGATGCTCACCGGTATTTCTTTTCAAACTCATCCCGCTTTGGCTGTGGATGATCTGGACCGGATTATTGGCGAGGCGAGGGAATAAAGGGGGTTTAATACAGCTGTTGTTCGAACTCACACTTTTCAACGGAGTTTTTCTTTCCAGTTTCAAACGCCTGTCGTAACCTTACAAGCTTTCCTTTTATTTAATTATCGACGCATCCTTGAACAAAACAGGTCTGATTTTGACCGCAGTCACACTGCTGTCCGTATGAACATCCTCCAGTAGGAGGAAAAGCGCAATGACCGCCAGTGCTTGTGTTCGTGTTTGTTCCAGTACCTGAGCCTGCGCTGGTATTTGTACCAGTCCCGTTTCCTGGCGCGCAAAGATGGACAGAAGTTTCACAATGATATCCGCCCGGACAAAGATCCCCGGCAGCGCATTTAAATAGACAGGTGTTTTCATAACAATATTGCGCTGTTTCAGGACACGAGGGGCAAGTGTGAAAAGGATCGCTGCGGCAATCATAGCCATTGAGACAAGTGGGGGTTATGCAATTACCGGTCTCCGGAACACAAATTTCGCCGTAAGAACAATTTTTATGTAAGGTTTGGCATTGGCCTTGGATACAGACAATAGTTGCGCATTTATCGCCGCCAGTATGGTCCAAACAACCGCCATAACAATAAGGTGGATTGCCGCTGCATTCGGTGCAAGAGTCCGAAATACAATGTCCAACTCCGTTATCGCAATGAAATCCTGCCGGACAAGAATCTAAAACACATGTTCCATTTTGACATTGGGGAGTAAAACAGTTGTCTACTGCTAGACAGCCAGAATAACAGGGCGGGAGCTGATCCAAACATTGGGTACAGGAGTCTGGGATACAATAACCGGTAGCTGGATTACAATGGGTTGTCGAAGGACAGGATACTAGCTGATGAAAACATGAGCCTGTAATACATTGGGTAATGATACATTTGCTAGGATCGTCTATACAGCCAAGAGTACAACCGGAATCAACAGAGGGATTGCATTCTGTACAAGCGATGTACGTGCTAGTATCTGTACTTGTTGCTGTTTCTGTATTTGTTGCTGTTGTTGTGTTTGTTATTGTTACTGTAACTGTTGTTGAGTTAGTAACTGTTGTTGTGTTTGTTGCTGTTATAGTGTTTATTTGAGTTTGCGTACCTGTTTGAGTTTCTGTTCCAGTATTTGGTCCTCCGCCTGTGGTACCGGTGCTGGTTCCGGTGCCTGTACCGGTGCTAATGTTGGTACTAACAGTACTCGTGCTGATGTTCGTCCCAGTACTTGTGCTGCCCGAAACGGTCGTGGTGCCAGTGTTAGTTCCGGTGTTAGTGGCAGTAGGAGGAATTCCGCCTGTTTGAGTCGAAGTGCTTGTTCCGGAGATAGTGGCTGTAGAAGTCCCGGCGCCTGTATTGGTGCCATTGCCGGTACTTGTGCTTGTATTTGTCCCGGTAGCAGTGCTGGTTGAAGTGCTGGTAGAGGTATTAGTGGTACAAATGGATGATGATTGACAAAAATTATTGCAACAATAAAAAGCGGAAAATGGACATTGACCAAAACACCAGCTTCCGTTAGAACACGTGCATTCGGTGCCTGTTGAAGTGGATGTGCTGGTTGATGTGCTGGTGGCTGTGCCAGTTGAGGAAACGGTAGCTGTCCCGGTGTTACTGCCGGTTCCCGTATTGGTGCCTGTAGCAGTTCCGGTAACCGTGGTTGTATTTGTACCGGTGGCGGTACCAGTTGAAGTCCCAGTTGATGTGCTGGTAGAAGTGCTGGTGTCTGTTCCAGTGTTTGTCCCACACTCATCGACAGAAGCGTGGCAAATATTAATACAACAATGTTTAAGCCCGGCAGGACAGCTACTACATTCTTGATCTCTACTACATCCTATGGTGCTTTCCAAACAAGAAGTGCCGCCAGTAGCAGTTCCTGTTCCTGTGTTAATGGCTGTATTCGTCTCGGTGCCCGTATTGGGTCCAGTACCGGTATTTGTGTTTGTATTTGTATTGGTGGTGGTAATGGTCGATGTGCTGGTGAAGGTATTGGTGCTTGTAGCGGTTCCGGTTATGTGTTTGTGTTTGTCCCAGTGGTGGAGTTGGTCGATGTGCTGGTTCCAGTATTTGTCATTGTATTTGTGTTGGTAACGGTTCCCGAACTTGTTACGGTGTTGGAAGCGGTGTCGGTTCCGGATCCGGTGCTTGTTTGCGTATTCGTGACAGTTCCGGTAGGGGGTGGAACATTGCCGCAGGTGTTGGTGCAATTATTCGTGGCGGGATAAGCCGCGCTTAAAGGATTGTTGGCGGTTACCGTAATACATTCCCCAGCATTGATGGTCGCGGTGATTCGAAAAATACCATTAGCCAGGTCGGAACAATAGGTGGTTTTTTTAGTGTTATCAACTACATTGACATTGTTGCCCAGCGAGGCATTGATCGCCGCGAGGTTTGGTTTTCCGTCGGGATAACTGCCGCGGATCCGCGCCGCGCCGTGTAAAACGCGCAAGTTGAGATAAGCTATATCGCGGCGTTTATGATCAATAGCTTTATGAAAGTCGGGTACAGCAAAGCCGATCATCAGTCCGAGAATGGCGATGACAATCAGGATTTCCATTAAAGTGAAGCCAAAAGCGCGACGCATAACAATTCCCATTTCTCAATAACATTTATCTAAGGAAAGCAACTGCTGGCCCCGGTGCTTTTGATCCAGGCATAATCCCCGCAATTGTTTTGATAACAGTATTGTCCGGCGCTGCAAGCGCAGTTAATGGCGCCGCCGACAAAGCAGACGCCGTTTTGACAAAAAGCGCAGGCCCCGGGACAAACCTGCCCGCATCCCGAACCGCTGGGCGTGCCGCCCGATTGCACGATTTTATAATTTTCCGTGCCGCCAATTCGCGTCGCGGTCAAGGTATAGCCGCCCGCGCCGTCGGGTGTGTAGTCGTAAGCAAAAAGATCGTCTAAAATATTGCCGCTCAAAGTTGAGTTCAATCCCGTGAGAGTCAGCGGATTAGCGGGAAAATTATTATTGGTTGTGTTGGCCCGATAAGTCGCTAATAAACTTTGTAATGCGGTCAGATTATTTTGCGCGCGTTGGGCTTGCTGTTTGGAAATCGCTTTCAAGTAATTGGGAATGCCAAATCCTAAAATCGCGGATAAAATCACGATAACCACAATGATTTCGGTCAGGGTAAAACCCAAGGATCTTTTCATATTTTGGCTGTATCCAATAATTCTTATTTACCTAATTATAGTATAAGCTATAATAGACAATATGAAAAATTTATTTTTTTTGTTGCTGTTTTTGACGCTGATGGCCCGGCCAGCCTCGGCCACATTTTTGTCGGAGGTGGATAAGGTGCGGCAATTCAACCCCGACGGAAAAAAGTATGAATTTTGCAAAGACTATTTAAACGGATTGAGCTATTTAGCCAATAATGAAAGCGCGGTGCGTTTGCGGCTTTCCGCGGATATGCAAGGCAAGTCTGAAGCCGAAAAAGGCAAAAAAGCTTTGGCGAGTCTGGTGCAAGAAAACGTTAATTTGCGGGTCGCCAAAAACACTTTAAAAAAATATTTGACAGCGGACAATGGTCTGATGATCAAAGTCGCGCATATTTTTATGCAGGTATGCGATGCACAGATCGCTTTGAACAGCAAGGAACATGAGCTTGATGAGGGATACTTGAAAAACGGCACGGGACCGGCCGCGAAAAATTTTGATTGGAAAAAACAGAAAAGCCTTCGCGAGCAATTGCTGGCCGAACGCCGTGAATCCATGAAAGGATTATTGGAAGCTTCATTATTGGCGCAAAAAATTTTAATCAGCGATAAGCCGGACCGGTTAGGTCAATTGGTTAATTTAGGCATTACGGCTGGGCAGCGGGAAAAATTGATTTTTAAGATCAAAGAATTATTCGGCCGCGATACTCCCGCGCATTTACAAGAAGGGCAGTCCTTTTTAAAAGGAAGTGTGGCGGCAATTTTGGAAATTCTAGAAGATCAAACCTGGGGAACGATAGAGGCAAGAGACTCTGTAAATAATAATTGACAAACGCGCTAACCATCGGTAATGTATTGATTTATGGACACTCTGGAGTCAAAAAAACTCTTACGCAACCGCGCTGTGCTTGATGAAATCGCCCGGCATCAGTGGATAGAGAGTGAAAAAGCCGGAAAAGACATTGGGTTCGATAACGCGGCTGCGGATTGGTTAGAACGATTTTCCAAAGATTGGATGAACTACCACCTGCCCAAACGCACTTCTTGCCTCAGCAAATTTTTTAAAATTTCTAAATAATAATCGATTTAATTTACGGTTGTTTTTGATACAATAAATCTTCTTGTAATGGGGCATTGAGTTACGGGAATAAGGATGCAGTGATTTAAAATGTATTCAGCTTCCCGCACCCCCGCGCAGCCTGCCGGAAGGCAGGGGAGGGGATTTAAATTAGGAGAACAGTATGTCATTGACATTAAAAAAATTGGATAATTTTCAGGGCCGGCCGGGGCCGTTGTTGTTGATCATTATGGACGGCGTGGGGATTGGCAAACAGGATGCCAGCGACGGCGTATTTATGGCGCGCCCGGCTTGTTTAAATGGGTTGATGCAGAGCGGACTTTATGCGTGTTTGCAGGCTCACGGCAAAGCCGTTGGAATGCCGTCGGACGCGGATATGGGAAACAGTGAAGTCGGGCATAATGCTTTAGGCGCGGGCCGGGTGTTTGCCCAAGGCGCCACTTTGGTGCAGCAGGCAATCGACCAGGGGGAGATTTTTAAATCGGATCTCTGGGGTCAATTGATCGGCCGCGGCAAAAATAACACTTTACATTTCATCGGGCTTTTATCCGACGGAAACGTTCATTCGCATATTGAGCATTTGTTCGCCCTGGTGCGCCAATGCGCTGCCGCGGGCGTCAAAAAGGTCCGCCTGCATATTTTGCTTGACGGGCGCGATGTTTATGAGAAATCCGCTTTAACCTATATTGAAAAAACCGAGTCCTTATTAACGCAGTTGAATCGCGACCACGGCGTCGATTACCGGATCGCCTCAGGAGGCGGCCGTATGGTCGTGACTATGGACCGTTATGGCGCGGATTGGAAAATAGTCAAAACCGGATGGGACGCGCATGTTTTGGGAAAAGGCCGGCAGTTTTCCGCGGCGGCTGCAGCGGTCGCGACTTATTATCGAGAAGATCCGACAATCACCGATCAATATATGAACGCCTTTGTCATTGTCGAAAACGGCCGGCCGGTCGGCACGATACAGGACGGGGACGCGGTGGTGTTTTTCAATTTCCGCGGCGACCGGGCAATCGAATTGTCTCAGGCCTTTGATGATCCGGATTTTAAACAATTCGACCGGGAACGTGTTCCCGAGGTTTTGTTCGCCGGGATGATGGAATACGATGGGGATTTGCATGTGCCGCGGCATTTTTTAGTGAATCCTCCGGCGATTGACCGGACCATCAGCGAATATTTATGCGCCCAGGGAATCAAATCCTTCGCGATTTCCGAAACGCAAAAATACGGGCACGTCACGTATTTTTGGAATGGCAACAAGTCCGGATATGTGGACCCGAAATTGGAATTATACGTCGAGATTCCTTCGGATAAAATACGGTTTGACCAGAAGCCGGATATGCAGGCAAGAGAAATCACTGCGAAAACCATTGAACTGTTAAAAAGCGGCCAATATAAATTCGGCCGGCTGAATTTCGCCAACGGCGACATGGTCGGACACACGGGAATAGAACCGGCAATTATCCGCGCGGTTGCCACGGTTGACGCTTGTGTAGCTGAATTAATATCAGTCGTCAACGCGCTTGGCGGGATTACCGTCGTCACCGCGGATCATGGGAATGCCGATGAAATGTTTACTTTGAAAAAAGGCGAGAAAATCGTCAGCACCGCGCATTCGCTCAACCCGGTGCCGTTCGCGATAGTTGACAGCCAATATCGCCAGGAATATCGGATGGCGGATTTATCTTTTAAAGGCCTGTCAAATGTAGCGGCGACCTTGATGAATCTTTTGGGTTACGATAAACCGGAAGATTATGATCCGTCGTTGATTGTCTTCTAAGAAGGATGGCCTAATGGGGAAGCGGTTTTTTTACAGTCACTTAACATCCATTTTTGCCTTACTGGTTTTAGCCTATTTTTTCCTCATGCTTGGCAACGGATCCGTCAGTCTCACCCATCCGGACGAAGTCTTTTACATCGACAGCGCAAAAGAAATGCTAGCTCATAATAGCTGGTTCACTCCGATGATTTTTGATCATATCCAATTTGAAAAGCCTTTTTTGGCTTTCGCGATGTTTATGACCGCGATAAAAGCCTTTGGCCTTAATCCGGCCGCAGCGCGGTTTTTTCCCGCCTTGTTCGCAATCATCGGTGTGATGTCGGTTTACGGCATTGCCATAATTTTATTTCGCAATCGCCGGGTGGCTTTTTTGTCCGGTTTAGTTTTGGCTACTAGTTTCATTTACATGGCTTTGGCGCGCGCTGTGCTTACCGACATGATTTTCACGACCTGGGTCAGTTTGTCGACTGGCGCTTTTTGTCTGGCTTATTATTCCCGGGAAAAGCGGGCGGGAGCAACGCTGGCCGCTTTTGTGTTCATGGCGGCAGCCGTGTTGACCAAAGGTTTATTGGGAATTTGTTTCCCTCTGACCACCTTGATTTTATTTTTAATTTATCAGCGGGATTTAAAATTTTTATGGCAGGGTTCCATGGTCTGGGGTTTTCTATTAATGTTAGCATTGGCCGTTCCTTGGCACGTCATGATGTATCAGCGCTATGGCGACTTTTTTTTGTATGAATATTTTGGCAATGTGCATATTCGGCGTTTATATGCGGCGGAACATCCTAAACTCAATACGCCTTTTTTTTATCCGGGTTTGATGTTCGCCGGGATTATGCCCTGGAGTTTGTTTTGGTTTCCGGCGGCGCAAAATGTGTGGCAGCGGTTTCAGGAAAAATCCGGCGACCGGGATAAAATCTTTTTTTTGCTGGCCTGGATGTTGGCGATTTTAGCGTTTATTCAACCCGCGGCTTCAAAATTGGCGAGTTATGTGTTTCCTTTATTTCCAGCCGTCGCGATTTTTATTGCTTATTATTTAGACCGCGCCTTATCATTATCCGTGTCTACGGGGAACAACCGCGGTTTAGCGGGGTGCGGTTACGCGATGAGCCTGATTTTATGGGGAATCGCCGGCGGGGGGATATTGGCGGGTTTGAAATACCCCGCAGTCATCAAAGAGATGACTCCGGTATATATTACGGCTGGCGCAGCTGTCGTTGTAGCTTTATTGATTTTCACAGCGGCGCGGCAAGGCAATTTTATCCGCATGATTTTTTTCTTCCCGGCTTTGAGCGGGGTTTTGTTGTTAGCGCTATTTCTGGGACGGCCTTATGCGGAGCCGTGGGTGTCTTGTCAGGACGTCAGCCGAGCCCTGCTAAAGGAGGATACCTCCGGCAATCCGGTCATTGCCAGCAAGTTTTATGTCCGGGGTGTCTGGTATTACACTGGTTTGCCGACGGCGGTTATGGATATCAATGGGGAAGGATTTTGGAGCCCGCATCCCATTCCGTTTTTAAATGACGATAAAAAGGTTTTGGAATTTTTGCTCCAACAAAAAGTAACGTTCGCAGTAGTGAAAGAAAGCAATAGCCAAGACTTAAAACGGATTCTCGCGAATCAGCCTTTTCGTTCGCGGGAGCTCTATGGCAAAGCGGGGAAATATATTTTGAGGATTGAAAAACAGTAGACGCCGTATAGCGGGCGGGGAACAGGGAGCGGCGGACAGTCATGATATTTGAACTGCAAATAACCAATGTCCCTGACTTGGAGCAGCTGCGCTCGATTTTGGCAGGCGCGGGAATCACGGCTGTGGATTTGGCAGAAATTGACCAGCCGGGTGATCTGCCCGCTTTGGCGATTTATCGGGAATCCTCGGCGGAGACAAGGCGGTTACGGGCCGCTTTCAGAAAAATTATTCCGGTGGAATGCGGCTTGATTTTGCGGGAGCTTAAAGTTGCGGATTGGCGGGATAAATGGAAAGAAGATTTTCAAGCTTTTCAATTGTCATCGCGGTTTGACGTTGTCCCGGCTTGGGACACAAAATATCTTCCTACGCCAAGAATGCCGATCCGTATGGATACTAGCCTGGCCTTTGGCACGGGTTTGCATGAAACAACCCGATTCATGGTAAAGCTTTTGGAAGGCGTTATTGAGCAGGTGGATAGTTTTTTTGATATTGGCGCCGGCACCGGCATTCTGGCGATCGCGGCATCTTTTTTGGGAGTCAAATTGGTAGAGGCCGTTGAAATCGACCCGGACGCGGTTAAAGTGGCACGGCAAAATTTTCGCCGCAACAAATTGTCCGTTCCGCGGATTTTTCGCCAAGATATTGGCAAATGTCTGCGGCATAAACAATATGATTACGTAGCCGCGAATTTGATTACCCCGGATTTGATGCGCTTGAGCGATAAAATTGTTTCATTTGTTGCCCCGGGAAAATATTTGGCGCTATCCGGGATTTCTTTGGAAAATTATGACTTGATCAGAAAACACTTTTCTAAATATCCTTTTCATTACGTTAAAGCGGTCAAAGGCAAAGAATGGGTAGCGCTGTTGTGCCGCAGGACAGCAGACAATAGACGTTGGACCGGTGAGCTTCGATAAAATATGCGCCAATATTTAGAGCTTGTTCAACATGTTCTTGATCACGGGGAGACCAAAAAGGACCGCACTGGCACGGGAACCATTTCGGTATTTGGGTATCAAATGCGGTTTGATTTGCGCGAAGGGTTTCCGATTGTTACCACGAAAAAAATTTTATTCCCAGCGGTGGTTTGGGAGCTGTTGTGGTTTTTACGCGGGTCGACCAATATTCAGGATGATTTGACGCAACACACCCCGATCTGGAATGCCTGGGCGAATAACCAGGGCGAGCTCGGTCCGGTTTATGGGTATCAGTGGCGCAAGTGGGATAAATTCACTTGGGATGATCAAGCGCGGCAATACCGTAAAGAACATATCGATCAAATCCGCCAGGCTTTGGCAATGATCGAAACGGATCCTGATTCACGTCGGATTATTATCAGCGCTTGGAACGTGGCCGATTTATACCGGATGGCTTTGCCGCCTTGTCACGCGTTTTTTCAATTTGGGGTGGTGAAGGGACGTTTGGATTGTCAGTTGTACCAACGTTCCGCGGACATTGCGCTTGGCGTGCCTTTTAACATCAGCAGTTACGCTTTATTATTAGCGATGTTTGCCCAAGAATGCGGATTAACGCCGGGATTTTTTATTCATACTTTGGGCGACGCCCATATCTACCTTAACCACATCGAAGGGTTAAAAACGCAATTGAACCGCGTTCCGAAAAAATTGCCGAGTTTGCTTTTGCCGTCTAAGCCGGTTTTAGAAATGAGGTTTGCGGACATTGAACTGGTCGATTATCAATATGCTGATTTTATAAAATTCCCGATTGCCGTATGAAAACAAAATTTTCCATGATTGCCGCAGTTGACGCCAACTTGGGGATAGGCCGGGAAGGGAAGCTGCCCTGGTCGATTGCTCCGGATATGCGGCATTTTAAAGAATTGACTTTAGCCGCGCCGCCGGGGAAAAAAAATGTCGTGGTCATGGGACGCAAAACCTGGGAATCTCTCCCCGAGAAATTTCGACCGCTTCCCGGGCGTTGGAATGCGGTGATTTCCTCTCAGCGCGATTTTGGATTGCCGCAGGAAGTTTTACTCTCGCCGGATTTCCGGTCGGTTTTTTCTTCGCTCGAAAAATTATGGGGTGACACGGTGGGGGAAATTTTTATTATCGGCGGGGCAGCAGTTTTCAAAGAGGGTTTAAATGACGCCGGTTGTGAACGGTTGTATCTGACGCGGATCTTAAAGGATTTTTGCTGTGATGTTTTTTTTCCGGCTTTCGAGCCGGGGTTCGCCTTAACGCAGGAATCTCCGCCGGGGACTTTTTGCGGAATCGAATATTATTTTGCCGAGTATCGGCGGAGATTGAGAAAATAAACAAGGCGTAGCTTTTTTTCAAATTATCATTTATAATAGAAATAGAAACATTGACGGGTGATTATTTATCCTATTGGCTGTAAGGGCCAACTGATCCTGTGAGTTTATATGCCGGATAAACGCCTCTCCGATAAATCTATTCTTCTCATCGATGACGATGACTCCCTCAGACAGACCCTGGCCATGCTTTTTGAAACCCGCGGATATAAAGTAACCACAGCGGCTACCGGTCAAGAGGCTTTACAGCGCGTGGCCTCCCGGCCGGATTTGATTCTTTTAGATTTGATGCTGCCGGACCAAAATGGATTTGATGTTTGCCGCAAATTGAAATCGGACGCGCACGCCAGTTTAACTCCGATCATTATTTTGAGCGCCAAAATTTTATCCGGCGACATTGTGGAAGGGCTTTATCTCGGCGCGGACGATTATTTGACCAAGCCTTTTGATTTCGAAGAGTTGGTCGCGCGCGTGGAAGCGGTGATGCGCCGGGCCAGCGTTTTTCGGAAAAGTTTGACCAATCAAACGCGCGAAGAAGAAGTCATTGTAGAACTGCGCCGCATCATCGAAGATCGGAGGGTGTCTTCTTTTTTTCAGCCGATCTACGCGTTGCCCTCCGGCGATGTTTTCGGATATGAAATTTTAACCCGGCCGGACAGCAGCGCTTTATTGGCGAATCCCGAGCTTTTATTTAAAGCGGCATTGCAGTTCGGCTGCTACGAGGAATTGGAATTCTTAGGTTGGGAAATGGCTTTGCAAAGATGTCAGGGGATCCCTCCGAAACAAAAAATGTTTTTTAACTGCAACCCTTATTTTGTCGAAGGGACCCAAATTTCCCAAGTTAAAAATTTGTTCGCTAAACATAACGTTGATTCCCGCGATGTGGTTCTGGAAATCACCGAACGTTCAGCGATCGGTGATTATCACGGTTTTTTCAATCAGCTGCGGATCTATCGTGATTATGGCTTCAGTTTTGCCGTGGATGATGTCGGAGGAGGGTATTCCAGCTTGGAGTCGATTGTGGAGACCAAACCGGAGATTGTGAAAATTGATTATCATATAATCAATGGGATTGATCGCGATAATATCAAAAAAAGTTTGGTGAAATTTGTTTTAGCTTTTTCCCGGGAAAACCATATCCGGGTGGTAGCGGAAGGAATTGAAACCGAAGCGGAATTAAACACGGTTCAGAAATTAGGCGTTGAGCTTGGGCAAGGTTATTATTTGTGCCGGCCGAAGCAGAATATAAGTTCCATTCCTCCCAATTGTTTTCTTGCGGAAATTCCCGCGAAATAATTATTTTACTCCTCGCGATATTCAAAGATTGAATTGCTTTTGATAATTATTTAAGTATAATAAACACAAATTTTCGTATCGGGCTTTTTTTCGTAACAGCTTGAAATTTCATGACTAAAAAACTTCCGGAAAATTTTTTGTTGCCTGAAATGTCTTCATCGGGACCAGCTTTCGGTCAGCCATCGACCGCGGTTGATTTTACCTTGCAAAATACCGCTGAACAGAACGCGTCCCATCTAAGATATGCGGGTTTCAAAGGATCTTTTCTTACCGATCAGGATATTTATCTCTTTAAAGAAGGCACGCATTATCATTTATTTGACAAATTGGGGGCACATCCGGCGGTGTTCAACCAGGTGGCGGGTGTTCATTTTGCCGTTTGGGCGCCGAACGCCTCGTATGTCGCGGTTATCGGAGATTTTAACGGCTGGGATAAAGGCGCGCATCATTTGACCGGCCGCGCGGACGGGTCCGGGATTTGGGAATGTTTTGTCCCGGGCGCCTGCAAAGGACAAAAATACAAATATTTTATCCATTCTCGATTCGATAATTTTCAAATTGATAAAGCCGATCCCTACGCGTTTTTTAGTGAAAATCCCCCGCATACCGCGTCGGTGATTTGGGATTTGGACTATGCCTGGAACGACTCTGATTGGATGAAGCGTCGGTCTCAGTCCAATTCTCACCGGGCGCCGCTTTCTATTTATGAAGTTCATCTGGGATCATGGCGGCGCAAAAGCCATGAAGGCAATCGGGCGCTCACTTATCGGGAATTGGCAGTCGAATTGGTCCAATATTTGAAAGATATCGGCTTCACGCACGTTGAGTTTATGCCAGTCATGGAACATCCGTTTTCCGGATCCTGGGGATATCAGACCACCGGATATTTCGCGCCTACTTCGCGTCACGGCACGCCGCAGGATTTTATGTTTTTGATTGACGCTTTGCACCAGGCGGGAATCGGGGTGATTTTGGATTGGGTGCCGTCGCATTTTCCTTCCGACGGTCATGGTCTGGCGTATTTTGACGGGACTCATTTGTTTGAGCATTCCGACCCGCGCAAAGGTTTTCATCCGGATTGGAAATGTTATGTCTTTAACAATGGCCGCAATGAGATCAAAGAATTTTTGATTTCCAGCGCTATGTTTTGGCTGGAAAAATACCACGCGGACGGGATCCGGGTCGACGCGGTGGCCTCAATGCTGTATCTGGATTATTCCCGGCAAGAGGGAGATTGGGCGCCCAATATTTACGGGGGCCGGGAGAATTTGGAATCGATAGCTTTTATTCAAAACCTTAATAAAGCCGTGTATCATTTTCACCCAGACATTCAGATGATCGCGGAAGAATCGACGGCCTGGGGAAATGTTTCCCGGCCCGTGCATATCGGAGGTTTGGGCTTTGGCATGAAGTGGAACATGGGATGGATGCATGACACCTTAGTTTATTTTTCCAAAGATCCGGTTTACCGAAAATATCACCAGAATGATTTAACGTTCAGTATGCTTTATGCCTATACCGAGAATTTTTTATTATCCTTATCGCACGACGAGGTAGTGCACGGCAAAGGATCTTTGATCACGAAAATGCCCAATGACGATTGGCAAAAATTTGCCAATCTGCGGCTTTTGTTCGGTTATATGTACGGTCATCCGGGCAAGAAATTGATTTTTATGGGGGGGGAATTGGCCCAGTGGTCGGAGTGGCGGCATGAGGGCAGTTTGGATTGGCATCTTTTGCAATATGACCGCCATCAGGGCGTTTATCAGTGGATGAAAGATCTGAACCACTTATACAGCCGTGAGCTGGCGTTGCACACTTATGATTTTGAGCCGAAAGGTTTTCTCTGGATCGACGCCGGAGATTGGGAAAAGAGCATTCTTAATTTCACCCGCCGGGCAGATCGGCGCTTGGAGGATATTTTGGTGGTTGCCAATTTTACGCCCACCCCCCGGGAAAATTATTTGGTAGGCGTGCCGACCAAAGGGACTTGGAAAGTTTTGCTTAATAGCGATGATCCCCGGTATTTTGGCAGTGGTTACGCGCCGCAGTTGGGATATTCCACCCAACCGGTGGCTTATCACGGTCATAAACAGTCCATCTGTTTGCAGATTCCTCCTTTAAGCGTGATGTTTTTAAAGCGTGAGACGGCGTTGGCTTAATCATATGAACAAATACATATGCGTTCACGGCCATTTTTATCAACCTCCCCGCGAAAATCCCTGGCTGGAAGAAATTGAGATCCAAGATTCTGCATTCCCCTACAATGATTGGAACGAACGCATTACCGCGGAGTGTTATTATCCGAACAGCGCGTCGCGAGTGTTGGACGATCAGGGACGTATCCGGGCGATAATGAACAATTACGGCCGGATGAGTTTCAATTTCGGTCCGACTTTGTTGTCGTGGCTAAAGCGCAAATCTCCGGAAGTGTATCAAGCGGTTTTGGACGCGGACGGAGAAAGTCAAGCGCGCTTTTCCGGACATGGCGCGGCAATCGCCCAAGTTTATAATCACATTATAATGCCTTTGGCCAATGACCGGGACAAACGGACCCAGGTGATTTGGGGGATCAAAGATTTTGAGCATCGGTTTCACCGTTTTCCCGAAGGGATGTGGCTCGCGGAAACCGCGGTGGATACGGCGACGCTGGAAATTTTAGCGGAGTATGGTATCCGGTTTACCATTTTGAGTCCTTATCAAGCCCGACGGGTTAAGTTTTCGTCTGCCTCCGATTGGCAGGATGTGTCCGGGGGCAGGGTTGATCCGAAAAAACCTTATTGGATAAGTTTGCCTTCCGGCCGGAAAATCGCGGTCTTTTTTTATGACGGCGGATTAGCAATGGAAACCGCTTTCGGGGATTTGCTTAAAGACGGGAACCGGTTTACCCATAAAATTTTGTCGGCATTTTCGCCGGAACATTCCCCGCAGTTGGTCCATATCGCGACGGATGGCGAGACTTACGGGCATCATCATAAGTTCGGGAATATGGCGTTATCGTTTCTTTTGCAAAATCATCAGATCAAGCCTACGGTATACGCGGAATTGTTGGAACGTTTTCCGCCCCAGGCGCAAGTCGAGATTCATGAAAATTCATCCTGGAGCTGCGGCCACGGCATTGAACGCTGGCGCTCCGACTGCGGGTGCCGGATCGGGGGCCCGACCAAGGTTAATCAACAATGGCGCGCCCATTTGCGTCAGGCCATGGATGGTTTGCGCGATCAATTAAGCGGGATCTATGAAAAGGAAATGACCGGGCTTCTGCCGGATCCGTGGAAATTCCGGGACGATTATATCGCATTGATTCTCAATCGCGAGGAACGTTACGCTCAGGAATTTTTACAGACCGCTGCCGGTCGGAGAATATCTCCGGAAGAAAAGGTCAAAATATTGCGCCTGGCGGAAATGCAGCGCCACGCCTTGCTCATGTATACCAGCTGCGGCTGGTTTTTCGACGATATTTCCGGTATAGAGCCGGCGCAGATCATGCAATACGCCGGCCGGGCGATCCAGATCGCCCGCGAGATTTCCGGGCAGGATTTGGAAGAGCCGTATTTAACCATTTTGTCCCGCGCCAAAAGCAATAATCTTCAGATGGAAGACGGCCGGAAAATTTATGAGGCTTATGTAAAACCGGCAATGATTGATTTGGTCAATGTCGGCGTGCACTACGCGATTTCTTCGCTGTTTCAAAAATATCCCCGGGTCGCGAAAATTTACGCTTACACGGTCAAAAATGAAATTTATCATAAAGTGGAATTCGGAAGGCAATGTTTGCTGATCGGCAAGGCCAGGGTCAAATCCGAGATTACCCATCATGAGCTGGCCGTGGATTTTGCGGTTTTGCATTTCGGGGATTATAATTTGAGCGCCGGCGGCCGGCTGCACGGACCGGACACGGCGTTTGAAGACATGAGACGCAAGCTGGAGTTGCTTTTTCGCAAAAACAATATTCCGGGTTTGGTCCACGCGATCAACCAGAGCTTTGGCGAAAAAAGTTATTCTTTATGGGATCTGTTCAAAAACGAACAAGGCAAAGCGGTAGAACATATTTTTGAATATACGCTTAAGGATATTGAATCGAAGTTCCGCGAAATTTATAACCAATATTATCCTTTGATGCAGGTGCAACGCAATATTCGGATGTCCCTGCCCAAGGCGTTAGCCGTAACTGTGGAATTTGTCCTAGTGCGGGACTTGTGCGACCTTTTGGAAAAAGAAACAGAGAATGTCGAACGGCTTACAGTTTTGGTCGCGGAAATGAACCGCTGGGGATTCACCCGGGATAAAGACCGGATTTCTTTGATCGCTACCCGGCGTTTGGATGCGATGATGCGACGGTTATTTGATTCGTTTGGCGATGTGGTTTTATTGGAAACGATCACGGCATATATGCGGATTTTGAGCGGTCTCAAATTGGATTGGGACTTATGGCGGCCGCAAGAAACCTATTTCAAAATCGGAAAAAAATTGTATCATATCATGAAGGAAAAAGAAAAATATCAAGACGAGACGGTGATCCGTTGGTTAAAAGCGTTTGACCAGTTAGGGGGGCTGCTCCATGTTCGAATTTGTCCGTAAAATGTTCGCGTCCGACCCGGAAACCTCGAAGGACCGACGCAGCGGAATTCTTCTGCATTTGAGTTCTTTGCCTTCTGCTTTCGGGATCGGCGATGCCGGACCGGCAGCGTATCGTTTCGTGGATTTTTGTTATAAAGCGGGGCAGACGTATTGGCAGATTTTGCCGCTTAATCCGGTGGTCCAAGGTTTTGGCAACTCGCCGTATAGCAGTATTTCGGCTTTTGCCGCGGATCCGCTTTTTATCAGCCCGGAATGTTTGATTCGCGAAGGACTGTGCGTTGCCGCGGATTTGCATCGCTGCCGTTCGGGTGAACAGCATCCCGAACGCACGGATTATGAAGCGGTTCGGGCTTTGAAAATGCCTTTATTGCAAAGCGCGTTTCAACAATTTAAAAACGCCTCCCGCTTTGAACATGATTATGCCGTGTTTTGTAAAGAAGAGAATGCCTGGCTCGATGATTTCGCGTTGTTTATTGTATTGCGGGCGCATTTTAAAGAACAATCCTGGACAGCCTGGACTCCGGATATTCGCCATCGTTTGCCGGTCGCGGTCGCGAAATATCGCGCAGCATTCGCGGAGGAAATTTATTTCCAGAAATTTTTACAATTCATTTTTCATCGGCAGTGGAAAGAGCTGAAAGAATACGCTCGTCATAAAAATGTAAAAATTATCGGGGACATTCCGATTTACGTCAGTTTGGATAGTGTGGATGTTTGGTCAAATCCGAGTATGTTTCAATTGGACGCTGAAGGTCAGCCGTTATGCGTCGCGGGCGTTCCGCCGGATTATTTCAGTCAAACCGGCCAGCGTTGGGGGAATCCGGTTTACAACTGGACGTATTTGAAAGATAATCATTTTGCTTGGTGGGTCGACCGGCTGCGGCATAATTTTCGATTATATGACGTAGCGCGGATAGATCATTTCCGCGGATTAGTGGGTTATTGGGCTATACCCGCCGCGGAGCCAACCGCGGTCAATGGCCAGTGGGAACCAGTGCCTTATGAGGATTTTTTTCAAACTCTCACCCAAATATTTTCCCGGCCGCCGATTATTGCCGAAGACTTGGGTATTCTAACCGATGACGTTAAAGAAGTGATGGCCCGTTATCATTTCCCTGGAATGCGTATTTTGTTATTTGCTTTTAGCGGCGATCAAGAAACGCATCCGTATTTACCGCATAATTATGTGCGGAATTGTGTTGTCTATACGGGAACGCATGATAATAATACAGTGCGCGGCTGGTTTGAAAATGAAGCGTCGCCGGAAGAAATCCGTAATCTGAACGCTTATTTAAAACGCGAAGTCACTTGCCTTGAGGTTCCGTGGCTGTTGATCCGTTTGGCCATGAATTCACGAGCGCGGTTAAGTCTTTTTCCTCTGCAAGATATTTTGGGTTTGGGCAAAGCAAACCGGATGAACACGCCAGCCACTACCCAAGGCAATTGGCAGTGGCGGTTTTTAGAAAATCAATTAACCGACGATATCACGGTCAAGCTGCGAGAATTGACGCATAAGGCACAGCGGTGTTAAGTCCGGCGCGGTAAACAACGGAATGATATCGAAAGCGACAAGGCCCGGTAAGCGGTTGGGGAGGGAGCGGTGGTTGAAAGAGCGCTCAAAGCGATGTTTTGCGCTGTCTTTGTCTTAGGCGCGGGTCTGTGCGGGTGTGGTTTTTTTAGAAGCCAACGGGTTGCGGCCTCCGCGCCGGCGCTTTCGATTCAGTACGGGCGTATTTTGGAAAAAGAGGTTTGGCTGGCGGGCGGGAAAATCGGAATTGTTCCGTTTCGCCCGGGAGACAATGTTGAGGATTATGAGCGTAGTCGTCACGCGGCTTTAATGATGGTCAAAGGTTTGGCAGAAACAGTCACCGCGGTGAGTAATAAATTCAAGATGGTTTACGCCGATAAATCGGCGGAAGCGGATTTTGTCATCAACGGGCATATTACGGATTTCGCCAAGAATACCTGGTGGCAGCGATGGGGACTGCGGCCGGTAGAAATACGGATTCGCGTTGAGGGGGATATGACAGACCGGCGCACGGGTGAAAAAGTTTTGCTTTTTGCCGAGCAAAAAACCTTTCGGGAAAAAGGTATGTCCGAAGATGACGTGACCTACATTATAGGCGAGAATATCGGACGTTTCATCGCCAAAGGACGATAGAGGAAAAATATGATTGTTGTTACGGGAGCTGCGGGGTTCATTGGCAGTTGCATTGTCGCCCGCTTAAACGAATTGGG
>JADFXQ010000050.1:0-6544 GCA_015233495.1 Candidatus Omnitrophota bacterium
GTGACCTCCGCAAAAGTTGAATCACCACACAAGCAGAAATGGACGCCCCAACCCGGTCAACCCTGCCCCGGACAAGGCCAATTAGCAAAAGGGTAACATAACTATTGTTTAAATGTCAATAAAAATTATATTAACGGACAGCCATTACAACTCAAATGTAAATTTTGGTAATAGGTCAGAAAACGCAAGAGAAGCTTCCCTTACGTGTTCTGAGCTATTACTTTCTATGCGCTTCAACCCCGTCACTGAATGAGATTTACATTGAATCAGGTTCTTTCCCAGCTATAATTAAAAAATGCATTCGGACAAACGCTTCCCAACTTGGCGGCAGTTTCCTGCCGCGACCTGGCTCTTCCTGGCGGCCATATCCGGCTGGTGCGTGATTTTTTGGCCGCTCATCACTGGCCAAAAACCTCCGATTATCGACGCCGCTCCCTATTATGGCCATGTGCAATTTTTATTAGACAATTTAAAACAAGGGATTTATCCTCTCTGGGTCCCCGGGTTAAGTCATGGCGCGCCCAGTGAATTGATCCTGCGGCGGATTGGCGAATTCAATCCGCTCTACGCGTTGACGCTCTTGCTCAATGTTTGCGGACTGCCAGCGCTCGCCGCGTACACCGTTTCGCTGTCCGCGTACTTTTTGTTTGGCTGTTGGGGATTTTATTTGCTCGCCGGGCGGATTTTAAAAAATTTCCCGGCAGCGTTTTGCGCTTTTGCTTTGTATCTTTTCTCCTCGGCGGGGACGCAATTGTTTGTCACCTTTGTCAACCTGGTCACCATACCCTTGATTTGGTTTTTCTATTTTCTGGTAAGCTGGAATCAGGATTACAAAAGACATCAATTCCTCGGACTCAGCTTAAGCTTGCTGATCATCTTCACAACGTATTTGCCTTTTCACAGCCTGACCATTATCGCGGTATTCGGCCTCCTCTATTTATTATTCTACGGCCGCTGTTTGCCGCGTCTGCTGCGGGAACAAAGCCGCTTCAGCCGCAAAAACCTCCTGCTGTGCGCGCTCTGCGGCGTCATGGTTTTTGCCTCCTTAGGGCCCGGTTATCTTTTTTGGAAAAGCGGCAAAGAAAAAAGCATTGAACTGGCCGGCCGGCACGCCAAATTTCAATCCGATAACAGCGTCGCCATCCAAACCCAATCCGCGGAACAAGGCGTTTTACTGCCGTCGATCTGTTATTATCTTTTTGGCCGGTCTACGGAAATTGAGCCCAATATGTTGTTTATGTTTGTGCCCTATCTGGCGGTCCTGCTGCTGCCGCTCAGTTTGGTTTTGCGTCCGCGGCGCCTTTTTTTACTTTTAATCACCTGGTTTTGGATCATTTTTCTCATTGGTCAAAACGATGGCACGCCGATTTACCCGTTTCTCTATAAGCATATCCCCGGCTTTGCCTATTTTCGCAACGCTTTTTTTTACGCCTGGTTTTTGCTGCTGCCGCTGTTCATTTTATACGCCGCGCTTATTTTTAAATATATTAACCGCTGTCTGCGTTTAACCCGGCATCCCGTTTTTTGGCTGGCGGGTCTTTTGCTGACCCACGGGGGACTGTTGTATTTGCTTTTCTCGCGTCATCACGATATCCCCGCGTCTTACGCGGCCGTCATTGTCAGTTTTTTATGCGGCGCGGCTTTGTGCTTAAAAATCGCCCGCCCCGATCCTAAAATCACCGGCGCCGCGATTTTATTCATCGTCTGGCTGCAAGCCGCCGGCGTTTACGCTCTCTATAATAAAAATTTTGAAAATTCGCGCAGTTATAAATCTTATACCACCCCGGTCCGCGATTTTTCTTTTGCCGAAAAAAAACCGGCAATCACCGGGCCGGATATCCGCCGGAATATTCCGTATTACAGCACCGGTTGGATTTTATTTTTATATCAAAACCTGCGCTCTAGCGACGCGTTTAACCATTATCTATCCAAACGTTTGCTTTTGGTCGACAAACTCATCCCGCTTTCGGAAACTTCCGCGGGTCTCACCTGCGTCGAAGACAGTTGGCAGAAAAATTTAAACCAGGCCTTTATTCCGGCGGACGATCCCGGACCGTACAGCTCTTGGGATTTCCATCCCGGCGGCCAAGCCGATATTATTTTGGAAGGCGATCCCCGCTTGACCTTAAGGTCCTACAACGCCAATGCCATCAGCTTTCAAACCCGGCTGACCATCCCGCGCTTTCTGGTTTACAATGACCCGTATCATCCAGATTGGACCGCGTCGATAAATAACCGCCCGGCTCGGATCATCCGGACCAACATCGCTTTCAAAGGTTTATGGCTGCCGGCGGGCGCCAGCTTAGTCACAATGCGTTTTGGAAATCCTTGGCGTTACGCGATCGGCTATTTTATATTCTTTGCCGCTTACGGCAGTTTCTTGCTGATCCTCTATTGGGCCTGGCGAGACCGGTTTTTTTCTTCCGCCCAACGCGGTTTGAACACAAGGGAAACCCAATGCGAAAATTAAAACCCGCTCTGCATTTTTTTGGCCTCCGTTTATTCTGGGTCTATCTTCTGCTCGGCGCGATCTCTTGGCGGGTCATGGACCGCGCCATGATCAACGATTGTTTTCAACTCAAATTGCTCAATGATTTGCTCCCCAAAACTTATGCCCCCCTCGCGGATTTGGCCGCGGGAAAAACCATACCCCCGCGCGAACTGGAAAATTTTTTCCGCTATTTTGAACGCTTAACCATCTCTTATCCAAAAATGGCCGAAGGTTACGGACTTTTGGGATTTTGCCAATATTATCGCGGCAAGCTGGATGACGCGGTAAATAATTACGACCGCGCCATGGCCATCAATCAAAACTTCTTCTGGTTTCCCTTTAACCGCGGCGTCATTGATTTTCGCCAAAAAAAATACGTCGATGCTGTCCGCTCCCTGCAAAACGCGATCCTCTCCAACCCCAAAGTCGTTTTCGCGGCCGTCAAATCTTCTCCCCGCGTTTATGCCCGCGTATTCTTGGGAAACCCCTATTACAATCAAGATTTATTTGCTCAATATCAGGAAGGATTGCGCGCCGCCTATTGCCTGCTGGTGGAAAGTCTTTTTCGATTGCGACGCTATGATGAGGCCATGCGCTATTGCGTAGAAGCCATCGAAAACAATTTAAATGAAAATTCTTATTTCACTTACCGCGCCGGTCTATCCGCTTTTTATTCGCAGAATTATCCCGCGGCCGCCGTGTTTTTAAAAAAACATTTAGATAAAACCAGCGACCCCGGCGCGATGCGTTATTTCGGCTTAGCCTTGCGAGAAATTGGGCAGGTCCAAACCGCGGACTTAATCCTGAACGCGGCGCCGGTTGCGGCGGTCAGCCCCTTGGACAAAGTCGCAGATCAGATTCAATTGCAGCCATATTAAATCCCGGCTTTATTTTTTCTTGGTGTCCCATTTATTGAGGATTTGAGAAATCTTGTCGTGCACCTTGTCTTTCATCTCGGTGTCCATCAAAAGTTCGTCAATAATCGCCTGGTGCTCTTCCGCCATTTGAATAATATCCCGCTGTAATTCAATAGTTTTCAACTCCATGCGCCTCTTTTCCACCGCGTGCGCCAGCGGGATCATAATCCGGTCTTTGTCGTCGATCGGCTTAAGGATATAATCAAACGCGCCCAGCTTTACCGCTTCCTGACAGGTATCCAGAGTACCGTAGCCCGTCAAAAATATGAGGGGTATAGTCAACCCTTTCTCGCTCAAATAACTCAAAACCGACATCCCGGATTCACCTGGCATTTTCATGTCGCTGGTAATTACCTCAATTTCGTCGTGCGCCTCCAGCACCTTGATCGCGTTTTTCACGCAGTCGGCCCGCTGAACCGTGTAGCCGCAGGCCTCCATCAATTCGCCCAGCGATTCCCGGATCGCTTCATCATCGTCAACTAAAAGAACATGGCCGGCTGTTTCTTCTTTTGCCATAAAAACCCCCTTTAATAGTATCCTTAAATAGTTTCGTGCAATTCCGGCGCCCGCTTATTACCTATTGATCTCGATCATTCCGGTGTCCCCGACATATTCCGCTTCCTTCACCGATCCCAGCATCTTGATTTGTTTCAAAATTTCTTTAATCTTATCCAGCTCGGTTTTGATGCTCTTGACTTTTCCCAGACTGACCGGGTCGTTTTTCAGTTTGTTTTCCAAAATAGTTAAGCAGGTGTACACCACCATCAGCGGCTGGTTCATGTTATGATTATAGGTGACGACAATATTCTTAAGCGTGCGCAGCCGGTCAACTTCCAAGCGCGCGTTTTCCGCGTCCTTAGTCTTCAAATGCGCTTTCACCCGGGCGACCACTTCTTCCGGCGTGATCGGCTTGGTCACAAAATCAACCGCGCCGACGCTAAACCCTTTCACTTTATCTTCAATCGAAGTAAACGCCGTAATCAAAATCACCGGAATCGCCTGGGTTTCCGAGTCCATTTTCATCCGCTGGCAAACCTCGAACCCATCCATATCCGGCATCTGCACATCGAGCAAAACAATGTCCGGCCTTTCCCGGGCGATCATTTCCAAAGCGGTTTTCCCGTCCGCGGCTTCGGTGATTTGATAACTTCCCTGGGCCGTCCGCAAAGTCTCTTTCAACAATTCACGGTTTACTTCCGTATCATCGACAATCAGAATTTTTTTCAGCATAATCCGCCTTTTCCCTAACGCGCCTCATCCCAGCAAGGCGAAGTTTTCTTTGGTTTTAACTTCGATCCAACGCAGTTTCCCGCGTTGTTCCTCCAAGCGCCGCCGGGTTTCCGCCGCGGCCATGACTTGTCCGTTCAGCGCAGATTCGACAGCCGCGATATCCGACTCCCATTTGCGGTTCAAATTGTCTTTTTCCTGCAAGGCCGCTTCGAGAGTCTTTTTGGCTTCGCTCATTTCCGTTTTCAGCGTTTCCGATTCGCGCTCGGCATTTTCCGAATTTTTTTGCGCGGCTTCCAATTGTTCCACATTCGCGCGCAGGTCTTGAATCTTTTTTTCCAGCGCCTGAATTTCTTCGGTTTTTTGCTGGGTCTTCGCGGTCTGGTCTTTGAGCCGCGCCTGAGCCGCAACCAACTCCTGATCTTTTTGCCGCAAGGCCTCTTCCTTTTCCTCCAGCCCTTTTTCCGCGTCCGCGGTTTGACTATTGATTTTTTCTAACTGTGCCGCCAGTTCTTGCCGCAACCGGGCCGTTTCCTCCTGCGCAGCTTTATTATTTTCTTCCGCTGACTTCAAAACGAGATCTTTTTCTTTTAGCGACTGGTCTTTTTCTGCGATAAGTTTACTCCAGGCCTCCTCTTGAGAGGCGGATACCGAAGCTCCCGCCAATTTTTCCGTTAACCCGGCGTTTTCTTTTTGCAGCAAGGCCGCCTGGTCTGACAACTGTTTGACTTGCGCGGATAGCGCGTTATCTTTGTCGATCTGCCCGGTTAATTCCGCGCGCAACCGGGCAGTCTCCTCCCGGGCTTCCTTAAATTTTAAGCCGGCGTCGCGCAAATCCGCCTCTTTTTCCCGCTGCGCATCCGAGAGTTCCTGGGTGCTGATTTGCCCTGCGGCTGGGGCGGCGGTCGCCCGGCTCAATCGATTGACCTCTTGGGTCAGACAGGCGATTTCCTTTTCCTGGCCGATAATAATCATCACCACAAAGGCGCAGCATCCCCCCACGGCCAGAACAAAAATAATAAAAATTCCCATATCCATAACGATCCTTGCGCCATCCGTTACGTTTTGTTTTTCATCGCCCGCATTTTACGCAATTTTTCCAAATTCTTGTCAATGCCCTTGGTCTCTTTTTCATCAACGCCAACCTGATCGATATTGCTTTGCACTTCCTGATATTTATAAAGCGCCGAGAGGTCAACCAGCTCCGCGTCCGCAGCTTGCTTAATCTCATGCAGCCGCAAACCCCGCATCTCGACGGGCAAAGATTTCAGTTCGGGCATCAAGCCCATCAAACGGTCGGAAAACTTATCACCCAGGGCGTCCAAAAGACCCTGCAATAATTTTTCCAATTGCGCGGTCGGGTCCGTGGCTAAAACAACTGGCGGCGGAATTTCGGGCGGCGGGACGACCGGTAACGGGGCTGGCGCGGCAGCCGGCTCCCGATTTTCAACCCGCCGACCGTCGAGGAATTCTTTGAGTCTAGCCTGAAAACGGTCCTGTTCGGCAAGCGATTGGCTTAAATCCCGTTCCAGCAACAAAAGCTGTTCATTCAATTCGGCTTGCGTCCGCGTGACCGCGCTGACCTTTTCCTGCAAATTTTCCAGAATGTTTGAACTCAAACTGACCTCCTTAACACCGATCAAAACTCCAAACTTCCGCGTTTCCCGGAAGCGCGCAGGTCGGGTCTACCCGTCCTGGGAATTGATCGCGTGAAACAAACAGCCGCGAGTGACGCTCGTAAACGGCTCGTCGGATTTCTTCACGTTCCCGATCTTCAATCCGAGCCGCACATTCTGCATTTCTTCTTTTACGACCTCCAAAAACCCGCCGACCAGCGAAGATCCGCCGGCAAAAACAATGTCCACCGGGTCCCTGAACTGCGGGGTCTCCTTGCGGTTGCCAAAGACCC
>JADFXQ010000050.1:6725-13189 GCA_015233495.1 Candidatus Omnitrophota bacterium
GCACCGAGCGGTACGCGGCGCAAATATTTACCATTCCCCCGCCGCAAGACACGCCGATGCCGGTAAAATCCGCATATTCCAATTCCGAGAGCACCACCGCGTATCCCTCGTCGATAATAATCGGCTCAAAACCCAAAGTCCTTAAAATCCCTTCGAAAACGCCGCGGTGATAAATCGTGTCCTGGTCCCGGTCAATCGGTTTGGCCGGGATCGAGAAACAGCAGACTTCGCCTTTTTGGCGCGGCTCCCATAAAATATTTTGCACGATCAATTTAATGATCGGAATCGATTCGGCTTCCGACGGGTTGAGGATGCCCATGCTCATCGAACGCTGGACTTCGCGGTTAAAAATATTGGCGAGGTTCAAGGCGAGATTGCCGAGGACGTACATACTGCTGCCTAAAGACGCGTATTTGATCCGCAATTTTTCGAGCAGTTCTTTGGTCGGCTGATCAGCCCGAACGGAAATAAACGCGTTGCGTTCCGTTTTGACAAAAACCTTGCTGCCCTCGATCTCCCGCGACGCCACTAAATACGCGGTGCCCAGATCCAATCCGACGCCCAGACGTTCCGGAGCTTTTTCCGCTTCGGGTTCGCCGGATTGCGGCAAACTGATCGTGGTAGTTTTTTCTTCCGACTGTTGCGGCGCCAAAGCGGCGTCATCCGGAATAATTTGTTCCGGCGCTGCTTCGATGATCGTTTCTTTCGCGACCGCGATGGTTTCCGGAGCTAATTTACGGCGCAGATATTGATTGATGACTTTCAGCTTGTCCCGCATTTGCTCTAAAGACACATCCTTCATGGCTTCGGCAGAATATTTTTCGGTTTTCGCGGTTTTGGTTTTCGCGAAACGGCTGAGCGGGGAAGATAAATTTCTGACCTTGCGGTTCAGAGTATGCAACCGGGATTTTACGTCTTCCAGGTCTTGCAGCATTTGTGGTTGAGCTCGGACCATAATAAACCGTAAACAGAATTAAGGTAGATTCAAAATAGGCTTACAAAATAACCCCGCCAGCGATTGGGATGACCCAGGCATCACAATCTGGCGGGGTTATCATGGTTATTTCGAACTTTTTTTGCTCGCGGCTTTAGGTTCATCCGGTTCCTGCTGCGCTTCCTGATCAATTTCCACGTCGTTCAACGCGGCCAACAAACAACCCTTCGCGGTCGCGTTGAGCGGTTCTTCCGCCAGCCGGACTTTATTGATCGGAATCGGGAACTCGACTTTTTTCAATTCTTCTTCAAAAACTTCCGTGAACCCGCCGATCAGTGACGTGCCGCCGGAACAGACAATATCCACCGGGTCCGGGAACTGCGGCACGCTTTCCGCGGACTCGAATTTGGCTTTGATATTCGCGATGGTGTAGCTGATCAAATTGCGGTAATAAATGACAATCGCTTCCTGCTCGCGGTTTTTCGGGTTCTTGATATTAACGCCTTTTTCTTTTAAAGCCGCGGCGCGGGTTTGATTGATGCCCAACACTTGCGCCACGTTTTTATCAATCCAGTCGCCGGCGCGGCTGGTCGAAAACATAACCGCCGGTATAGTTTTATACGAAACGCAAACGTTCACCATGCCGCCGCCGAACGAACAGCCGATTCCCGTAAAATCCTGGTCCGCCATTTCGCTGAACACGATCGCGTGGCCTTCGTTCATTTCCTTGCCGAGATAACCCAGATTTTTTAACGCGCCCGCGATAATGCCGGAGTGATACACAATATTGAAATCCGCGTCCACCGGACAGGCCGGCACCGAGTAATAACACGGCGTGTTCGGCACTTCCGCTTTGCCGATAACCGCTTCGACCAAGAGGCCGAAAATCGGGGCGGCGTCCGCTTCGTCGGGACTCATGACTCCGTCTTTCATCGGCCGACGGATCACTTTGTTCATGATGTTCGCCAGCTCAAACGCCGATTCACCCAAAACATAAACTTTTTTCCCCATCTCGACGTATTGCACTTTTTGCTGGAGCAGCATTTTTTTCGTAAACGGGTTGACGTCGACATCGAGAAAACAATGCCGCAGAAGCTTAATTTTAATATTGCCTTTATCGTCCTGGACCGCTCCTGCCAAATTCATTGTCCCGACGTCAAGTCCTCGCACTTTCATTCCCATGGAATCTCCTTCCGTATTTTAGGCAATCCCTGTCTAAGCTGTCGTTTTTGCCGGTTTTTTATAATAATGCCCTCTGGCTTTCGCCCGGGTATCCGCCAACATCAAGCGGATCTCATCCAAGCTCTCTTTGGCTTGCTGCAAATCGCGCTTATACCCTTCCTTCTCCTCCATATGCACGCGGATTTCCTGCACCGCGTCTTCGAATTTCTTTTGCAGTTCTTCTTTTTCTTCTTCAGTCATATAGATCTGATTCTGGAAATTCTGGATGGTGGAATTCGTGGAGTTTAATTCCATTTCAATCTGATCAATGCGCGTGTCGCGGGCTTTGACGTCCTTGGTCAACTGTTCCACTTTCTTCGCCAAACCGTCTTTTTCCGTATGACTTTCGGACAATTCTTCTTCCAAGGTCCGGATCCGTTCGATGGATTGCAAACGTTCATTTTCTAAAAATTCCAGATTGGAATTCAATTCCTCCTGCGAAACGAGCGCCTCTTGCAAGTCCTTGACCTTGACTTCGAGACTGGCGATCTTTTCTTCATCTTTTTCAATTTCCTTGACTAATTTCGCGATCTCTTTTTCCTGCGTCTCTTTAATGCTGAACGCGGCTTCTAATTGCTTCTCCAAATCAGAAATAATCTCAAATACGCTGGCCTTTTCTTCATCCGGCGACATAAAATGCTTTTGCCGCCCGACTTCCTTTTTGACTGCCTCCAGCTGCTTCTTCAGGCCGTTTATTGCCGCCGGCCGCTCGTCGACGTGCATTTTTTTTAAACTCGATTGCAATAATGGATTGTCGATTTTTCTGATGGTTTTTACCGTCATAATATCCCTTCCTTGAGTTATTACGCCGCGGGTTACTTTCGCCGTTTTGGTTTCGGTTTGCGTTGCATGACCTCTTTTGCCAAAGAAGCGTAGGTGGTCGCGCCTTTTGAACCTTTATCGTATTTGTAAACCGGAAGATGCGCGTTGTGGGCTTCTTCCAGTTTGATATTTTCCGGGATAATCGTGTGAAACACTTTATCGCCAAAATAATTTTTTATCGCGTTTTTCGCTTCGTTGGTGACCACCCGGTCCCGGAACCGCGTGATCAAAACGCCCAAGATGTCAATCTCGGATTCCAATCCCTGACGGACTTTTACGACGATCTCTTCTAACAATTTGATCCCTTTCAAGGAAAAGAAATCCGGACAAATGGGGACCAGCAATTCGTCGCAAGCCGTAAGGGCGTTGACCGTCAACAAACCCAAAGACGGCGGCGCGTCAACGATCATAAAATCGTATTTCAGCTGCCGGACATAATGAAACAAAATTTTTTCGCGGCCGATCTGCTCCGAAATGCGCATCGAGGCCCCGGAAAGCCCGATATCGCTCGGCACCACGTCAATCCCAAACGCGGTCGAATGCTGGACAACCTCGTTGATTTTCATTCCGCCGATCAACACGTCGTAAATGGTGTTCTCAAAATTGGAACCGCCGAAAATCGCGGAAGTGGCGGAATTCTGCGGGTCCATATCAATCAAAAGAACTTTCTGATGCAGACGCGCCAATTCCGCGGCTAAATTTACCGAGGTGGTGGTTTTCGCCACGCCGCCCTTCTGGTTTGCCACGACGATTCGTCTCATAGCTGTTTGTCCTTTTGGGATTTAACCCTTAAGCCGCTTTTTGGTTTGTGCCGGTTTTTTCCGGCTGGTCTTTTTGGCGACCATTTCTACCAATGGCTTATTTTGCCGCATCGCGGCGAGCGCCTGCTCCCGGATCCGTTTCAATTTGTTGCTTTTCGCTTTCGACCGGCGGATTGTTTTCTCGTCTGCTTTGACGTTGTGCGCCTTGATGACAACCAAAGCTTCTTTTTTTACCTTAGCACGACGAACAGACAGCCGGCGCGTTTTTTTCGCCACCGGTTTACGCGGCACTGGCATAACCTTCTTTAAACGATTGCGCCGCGCCTTCTAACACCTTGGCCGTGCTGTCGCCAATGTTCGAAAACGAATGCCCGATGTCTTTGAGCAGTTTCGGGTTTTGTTTTTTGATGATCTTGTAACCGACCACCCCGACGATGGCGATCCCGGCGATAGCTAATAGAGATTTTTCAAACATAAGTCCCCTCCTTGTTCAACTTCACTATTTTTTTCGGAAATGCTGCTGTTACTTTTACCGGAAGACCCGAATGTCGCCTGGTTATTGATCCACCAAAACCGCCAGGCCTCAATGGCTTCTTCTTTATGTTTCGGCGAACCCTTGGGATGAAAATCAAAATCCTGTTTCGTGATTTTTCGCAAGGCCGCGTCCGCCGCTTTTTGAATGTCGGGATCCGCGTCCGCCAAAAGCGTGATGAGCCCGGAGATGGCTGGTTGAGCCTTAAACGTGCCGCACATCTGGATCGCCGCCTTGCGGATCGAATCCTCGACGTCGTGCAGCATTTTCATGATATAAGGGATGCCGCGGTTGCCGTAATTCCAGCAGATCAAATTCAAAGCCTGTTTGCGCACCTCTCCCGCGGGATCTTTGATCGCGGCGGATAAAATCTGCAAGGCTTCCTCGTCTTTATATTTCGAAATCGCCCGCAAGGCTGCCAGCCGGATACGCGGGTTCGCTTCCCCAAGGTATCCTTTGAAATAACCGCTGTCCAAATCTCCCGGCTGGTTGAGCATGGATAAGGCATTCAGCAGTTCAACCTGTTTGATGGCGTTGGTCTCTGTCCCCAGCAATTTTTTTAAAATCGCGACCGCGGCCGGCTTGGATAATTTTTTGATTTGGTCCAAGGCCTCGGAACGCATCGGCGCTAAGCGGGAATCAAAATCCCGCACATAAATTTCCGCGCGGTGATATTCGTCTTTTTCGGCAAAAGGAATGCCGCGGAAAAACGCGTCCGGGTCGCCGGATACTGTTTGTTCTATCGGCTGCAAAACTGCCGCGGCCGGTTTTTTTTGAATTTCGTTTTGAAACGACAAAAGTATCGGATTCGGCTCCGGCGCGGCTTCTTTTTTCAACGGCGGAAAAGTCGTAGTCACCACACGATCAGACTGGATGTAAGCGCTGGGCGCCGGCGTCGCGGCCGGCGATTTCGCCGCAACCGGTTTTCTCGTGCCCGCCGCGGGCTTTAAAAAAGGCGCCGCCTTAAAAAAACCATTTTCCGCAATCCGGACACATCCTCCGAAGAAACGCAGGGTGTCATAGGTAAAGCCGACCACCGGATTTTGACTTGCTGCCATCATAAATATCCCCCCTTGAAAACTTCGGTTCTATTATTGCATTAGGAAAATCTTAGTCAAGAATTAAAGCAACATATTACAACTTCGCCCGCTTTTTCTTCGCGAAATCAATGCGCGCCGCTAATCGTTGGATCTATGATCTGAAATCTTTGCGGTACGCGCCGTAAATAAACTTCAAACGATCGGCTTTATACCATTCGTAAAATGCTTGTCCGAAATTGGACAAATTTTTGTTTTCCATCTGAACCTATTTAATATCGCTGAGAATATCCCGCCACGCGTCCCGGGTTTTTTTCGCGGCCCGGCCGATTTCAAAAGAAATATCGGACAAAGCCGAGTGCAAAGTGACCCCTTCCCAATTTTGTTTGGCGTTCGCGGTGATCCGCTTAACCATAGACCAAGTTTCCGCTTTTAATTTTTTGGTTCTTTGCGCTTGCTCTTGCGGGTTCTCATTGGTCCAAACGTCCGCGATGCGGTCGGTCCCGGCGGAAAAATCCTGCCGCAGAGCAGCGCAGGTTTTTTTAAAAGCGCGGCCGGTCCGCGTCGCCGGTTCGCTGGTCTCGCTCTCGGCCTTAGTAAAATCAATTTTGTGATAGCCCATGACGTCTTCGCTCTGACTTTAACGGCCGGCCGCCCGGCCCGCCTTTGTTTTTTTGGCCGCGATTTTTTTCGCGGCCGCTTGCGGCGCAACTTTTTTAAAGGTTCCCAGGGCAGGAATTTTTAACGCCGTTTTCTGTGCCGACGCCGTCGGTTTCGGCGCGGCCGCGGGTTTGGCCAAATATTTATCTTTGATAAAACGATTGGTCTCCTGGAGATCCCACAAAAAACGCGGGTTGGTTTGATTGTCTTGCCACATTTTTTTCCAGCGTTTCACTGCTTCTTCCCGCACCGCTAACGGCGCCGAATATTTATATCCGAAATCCGTTCCGATAATCGGCCGCAAAGCGTCAATCGCCTCTTTGCGGATTTTCATATCATCGCTGGACAATTTGGGGATCAGATGAATAAAAGCGAAACGGCTGTTGCTTTTTCCCAGTTGACGGATAGCAACGCGCGCCACGCCTTCATCCGGATCATTGATCAACTTAACGATCGCCGACATTTCCTCGTTAGAATCCGCGTGATGCATGCAATTG
>JADFXQ010000051.1 GCA_015233495.1 Candidatus Omnitrophota bacterium
GTGACCTCCGCAAAAGTTGAATCACCACACAAGCAGAAATGGACGCCCCAACCCGGTCAACCCTGCCCCGGACAAGGCCAATTAGCAAAAGGGTAACATAACTATTGTTTAAATGTCAATAAAAATTTTTTTGAAGGAAAAAATTTTCCCGCGGCACTGAGAAAAATCTTTACTGGGGGCTGATTCTTAAGCTGAATAAACCCGGGGCAAACGGCTGCCGAAACTGCAGGTAATTTCATAGGGTATGGTTTGGCCGTACTGGGCCAATTCATCAGCGGAAATCGAGGCCTTGCCTTGAGTTCCCATGACGGTCACCACCGTGCCGAGTTTAACTCCGGTCAAATCCGTGACATCGACCATGATCTGATCCATGGTGACCGTGCCCAACACCGGGCAGTGCCGGCCATTGATCAACACCGAAGCGCGGTTGGAGAACATCCGGAAATACCCGTCGTGATAACCGAGCGGTATCACGGCGACCCGCATATCTTTTTGCGAAAAAAACGTGCGGCCATAACTAATGCTGCGGCCTTTGGCGACTTCTTTTAAAAAAATAACGCGGGATTTGACGCTCATCACCGGGCGCAGATTGATCGCGTTCCGGGCCGCGGCGTGCGGATAAAGGCCATAAAGCATAATGCCCGGGCGGCAAAGATTCAAAACCCTGGTTTCATACCCGGCCAAACCCATGCTGTTTGCCGCGTGAATATAAGGAATAACCAATCCGGACAGGTCGAGTTTGATGACCAGATCATATAAAATTTTGATCTGGGACAAGGTAAACCGTTTATCGGTGTCTGCCGACGGAAAATGCGTCATCAGCCCCATGATCCGCAAGCGGCGCAAAGACATAAGCCGCCTGATAAATGCGAACGCTTCGGCGTGCCAAACGCCTAAGCGCCCCATGCCTGTGTCGATTTTCACATGCGCCTCAATGGATCGCTTTGCCTTTTCCGCGGCGCGGTTCAAGGCTGTCGCCAGCTCCCAATTCCCGATGGCCGGCATCAAACGATAGCGCAAAATCTCCGGCGCATAATCCGGCAACGTGCTTTCAAACAACAACACGCTCTTCTTGATCCCGATCTCCCGGATCCGTATCCCTTCCGCGACGTCGGATACTCCAAAAAAATCCACACCGCTCTGGTCGAGCAAAGGCGCGATACGGTCCATACCATGGCCATAGGCGTCCGCTTTCACTACGGTCAAAACATTCATCACCGGCGGCCGTTCTTCCTTGGAATACGGGCGGGTCGGCAAGACAAATAAATTGCGCTGAGTCAACCGGCGGATTTCAGAAAGATTATGCTTGAGGGCTTTCAGGTCAACTTCAACCCAGGTTAAATGTTTTGTTGGACGCGTCATGGAGAATGTTATCCCTTCTTAATTTGACAATCTTCCGGATAAAGATACAGCGGGACCAAAAGGCTGCTATCCGCAACCTGTTTTGCCGCGAACCGGTCAAAAACCAAAGCGAAAATATTTTTCGCTTGCGGTAACCACAATTTTTTATTGGTGATCCAAAGCGGCTGATTTTTTTGCCCGGTCTTTCGACCCCGGGCCGCCAATAAGGCCAAACCATCGCCGATTAAAATCTGATCTTGGCTGGATAAACTCTCCGCCGCGGCGATCGGCAGGAGCTGATTATCGCTGATCCGGCGCAGGGTTGCGTCTTTTTTTTCATAAACCGCCGTATATACCAAATCCCGCTTCGCGTCACACAAAACGCGCACCCGTCCGTTTGGAGGCGCGTTCAACGCGATCAGGTCTAAACTGCACACCCCGACAACCGGCAAATGCGCGGTAAAAGCCAAGGCCTTGACCGTAGACAGCCCGACCCGCAGACTGGTGAATGACCCGGGGCCCAAACCCACCGCTATCCCCTCTATATCGGCAAAGGTCAGGCCCACCAGTTTTAACAAGGCTTGCAAAGCGGGAAGCAGCGCGGAAGATAAAACCCTTTCCTCGGAAAAATTACGAAAACGCAGTACTGCTTTTCCGTCGGCAATCGCCAAGCTGAATTTTTTCGTGGAAGTTTCAATGGCTAATATTTTCATATTTTTGCTGCCGCACAGTGACGGCAATCCGGGCATTTCCCCGGCCACGCCTTGGCGATAAATTTTTGCATTTCTTCCGGGCTGTTCAAGGCAATTTTGATTTCCCGCTCGTTTTCCTGACGGTGCGCAAATTCTATTTCTAAACAGCGCGTGGGCGTAAGCGGCCCCAACTTTTGAGCCCATTCCACGGCACAGACGCCTTTTCCGTAAAAATATTCCTCATAATCCAAAGCTAAAACCTGTTGCGGTTGATCCAGGCGATAAAGATCAAAGTGATACAGCGTCAAGCGTCCGGGTTTTTCATAAACATTCATCAGCGTGAAGGTCGGGCTGCGCACATCCGCGCCATTCAATCGCAAACCTTGAGCCACGCCCCGGATAAAAGTTGTTTTCCCTGCGCCCAAATCACCCCGCAAAGCCAAAATATCTCCGGCAACCAAGGCGCGGCCAATCTCTTCGCCTAAGCGGATAGTTTCTTCATTACTGTGGGAAATAAATTGTATCGACGGCATGATCAGTTGTAAGTACTAAAAAATTAAAAATGCTTGTAACTTTTGTTCTCCACCGGCAAGCAACGGCCGTAACGTTTTTTTATTAAATAGCCTTTTGCCGCTTCCTGAATTTCGCCAATCCGATAAAAATGATACAGTGTTTTGGTCTTA
This sequence comes from Candidatus Omnitrophota bacterium, assembly GCA_015233495.1. Lineage (GTDB taxonomy): Bacteria > Omnitrophota > Gorgyraeia > Zapsychrales > Zapsychraceae > JADFXQ01. The sequence goes on from JADFXQ010000051.1 coordinate 2,717, forward strand.
AGCAATTGCGCCGCGGGTTTTTGCGCAAGGGTAAAAATCAGCTCAAAATCTTCTCCGTCATATAACGCATTGTCAATAATCGCGCCTTTGCGCAGCGGAATCGCCGACTCTTCAATGACCGCGCCAACCTTACTCTGGGCCAAAATATGCCCCAAGTCCGAAGCGAGCCCGTCAGAAACATCAATCATCGCGGTCGGAAGAAAATGTTCAACCAAATACCGAGCCTCTTTCACGCGCGGCAGGAATTTTAAATGCCCACCGCTTGTGAGCGACCCTCCCAAAGGTCCGGTCACCAAAATCTGATCCCCCGGTTTCGCTCCGCCGCGGGAAACAACCTGTCCCGCCTTTCCTTCCCCGGTCAAAGCCACATTGATCACAATCTTATCATTGCGGACCGTATCCCCGCCGACAATGTCCAACGCGAAAGCCGCGGCCGCTTCGCGCAGACCGCGAAAAAGATCATCCACAAAAACCGTTTCGAGGTTTCCCGGCACGGCTAAAGAAATCAAAGCAAACCGCGGTATCCCGCCCATGGCCGCAATATCGCTGACACTGCAATTCATAGCTTTACGGCCGATCAACCGCGCCGTCATATCTTTAGTAAAATGCACACCCTCAACCAGCATATCAGTAGTAAGCAGCAACTGCTGCCCCGCAACCAGCGAAACCACAGCCGCGTCATCCCCAATCCCGATCACAGTCCGAGCCGAGTTCTTCACCGACCGCCGAATCCTCTCAATCAGCCCAAACTCCCCCAACCCGGTTAATCTCATTATTTTTCCCTATCAAATAAACTTGGTCGGGCGCGCCTGCCTGCCGCAGGCAGGCCTTTATCGAAACGCGTTACCACATGAACGGACGCCTCGCGGCTCCAACGTCGATCCCACTGAAACGCTCAATTTCACATTCCGACGATTCACCGGAGCAATAATCCCGCGTTCCGTAATAATGCCCGTAATGAGCGAATGATCCGTCACATCAAACGCCGGATTATAAACCTTTACCCCCGGAGTCGCTGTGCGCGCTCCCCCAAACCCCGTTACCTCATCCGGATGCCGCTCCTCAATCGGGATTTTTGACCCGTCGGTAATCGAGAGATCAAACGTCGTAGAAGGCGCCGCGATATAAAACGGGATCTTATGATACTTCGCGAGCACCGCCAGCATATACGTGCCGATTTTATTCGCGCTGTCGCCGTTCGCCGAGATCCGGTCCGCTCCGGTGATCACCACATCCACCTTGCCCTGCTGCATCAAAGTCGCGGCCATATTATCGCAGATCAATGTCACATCAATCTTCGCGCGCATCAATTCCCAAGTGGTTAAACGCGCGCCTTGTAAAAGCGGCCGCGTCTCGCACGCATAAACTTTAAAATTTTTCCCCAGCGCCTTGGCGCTGTACATCACACCCAAAGCCGTGCCATAATCCGCGGTCGCCAAAGCGCCCGCGTTACAAACCGTTAAAACACTCTGTCCATTTTTAATCACTGCGGCCCCGTACCGCCCAATATTCCGGCAAAGCGCCCGATCCTCTTCATAAATCGCGAAAGCCTCGGCTATCAATGCTTTTCGCGCCGCCTTAACATCCATCCGGCGGCACAATTCAGCCCGCCGCCGCATCCGGCTCAACCCATAAAACAAATTAACCGCAGTCGGCCGCGAAGTCGCGAGATATTCCGCGGTCTGATGCGCGATAGCGATAAGCTCGCCGACATCCTCGCCCCGATAAGTCTTGATACCCAACACCACCCCAAACCCCGCCGCCACACCGAGAGCCGGAGCCCCGCGCACCCGCAAAGCCTTAATCGCTTCCCACAAAGTCGCGACATCCCGGCAGTTAATAAAGACAAGTTTGTGCGGCAATCTAGTCTGGTCGATCAATTTCACAATCCCTTGAGAATATCTGATTGTTGGAATAGCTGTACTCATAATTCGCGGCATTTACCTTGATGATGATCGTTTCTTTCTCATTTTAAATCGCAATTTCTAAACGAGGAAAAAGGGCTTCGTGCGCGGCTAATTTTGTTCCCGGCTTGAGCAAGCCCCATTCTCCGGCGGATCCAACCGCGCCTAAGACTTCCAGAACTTGATTCGCTTTTTGCGGCATTACAGGCAGCAGATAAAACGCGGCAATCCGCAGGCCTTCGGTCGCGATGTAAAGAATCGTACCCGCGCGGGTTAAATCCTCTTTCGCTACTTTCCACGGCGCTTGTTTTTCAACGTAGCGGTTGATCAGACGCACCAAGAGCATGGTTTCGTCAATCGCTTCGTGGATGCGGAATCCGGCAACCGCGTCCGCGACTTTTTGCGCCAAACCATCCGCGGCAGCTTTGATTTCCTGATCTGCCTCGCTCAGCTCACCGGACGCCGGGACTAGACCATTAAAATTTTTGCCGATCAGCCCGCTGACCCGGTTGAGCAAATTGCCAAAATCATTGGCGAGGTCGCTGTTGAACCGCTTGATAAAGGATTCCAGCGTGAAATTCGCGTCCTGGCCCAAAATCATTTCCCGCGTCAAATAATAACGCACCGGGTCAACCCCATATTGATCGACGAGATCCAGCGGATTAACCACGTTGCCCAACGATTTACTCATTTTTGATTCACCGGTCAACCACCAACCGTGCGCGAAAATCGTTGTCGGCAAAGGCAGTCCCAGGGCAAAAAGCATCGTTGACCAATACACCGAATGCGTTGTTAAAATATCCTTGCCGATCAAATGCACGGACGCCGGCCACCATTGCCCAAACCGCCGGTCATCCGCGATATACCCCGGCCCGGTCACATAATTCAACAACGCGTCAAACCAGACATACGTCACATATTCCGGCGCGAACGGCAATTCAATGCCCCAATTCAACCGTTCTTTCGGACGAGAAATGCAAAGGTCCCCTAACGGCTGTCGTAAAAAACCGAGGATTTCATTGCGCCGGCTGTCCGGCTGAATAAAGTCCGCGCGCGCTTCAATATACTTGATGAGTTGTTCCTGGTATTTTCCCATGCGGAAAAACCAATTGCGTTCCGTTAATTGCCGTACATCGCGAAACGCGCCGGAATCTTTTTCCGTTTCCGTAATAAACCGTTCTTCCGCGACCGAATACCAACCAGCATAATCCGCCGGATAAATGTCGCCCTGGTCATAAAGTCTTTGTAAAACCGCGCGCACCACGTTAATATGCCGCGGCTGGGTCGTGCGGAGAAAATCGTCGTATTGAATTTCCAGCCGTTCCCATAACCGCGAAAACCGCAGCGCGTACTCATCGCAATGGGCCTGCGGCGCAACCCCGCGTTTTTCAGCAGCCTGCTGAACTTTCTGGCCGTGTTCATCGACGCCGGTTAAAAAAAATACCGCTTCGCCTAAGGCCCGATGATACCGCGCCAAAACATCCGCCAAAATCGTTGTATAAGCGTGTCCGATATGCGGCTGATCATTAACATAATAAATCGGCGTGGTGACATAAAAATAAGGGCGCGGCATTATTCTTTGCCCTCCAAGCGGCGCAGTTCTTTGGTTTCCCGGGCGTCATCCTCCGGCCCGGGAAGCAAAGGTTCCAAAGGTTCATCCTTGCGGTCTTTGCCCGCCCGTTTCGGATATTCGACTTTCACGATCATCCCCTCACCCACATCCACGTGAACAACCCGTTTCAGAATATTGACATCCACTACCCGGCCTTTGGCCTGAGCCGTCTCCACCCGGTCCCCCAAACGCGGCAACCCCCGGCTTAATTCCCGATAAACCTGAAACTCATACGCCATGCAGCACTTGATCCGGCCGCAATTGCCTAAAGTGCGCGACGGAGTTAAAGGCAATCCTTGCTCTTTTACCATCCGGATCGATAAGGGGTGAAACCCATTGATATAAGACGAACAACAAAACTCCCGGCCGCACAACCCGTGGCCTTTGACGATTTTCGCCCGGTCGCGGACCCCGATCTGTTTTAGTTCAATCCGCACGCGGAACACGCGCGCCAAATCCTTGACAAGACTGCGAAAATCCACCCGGCCGTCCGAAGTGAAAAAGAAAACAATTTTGCTGCTGTCAAACGTGTATTCCGACTTTACTACCTTCATGTCCAATTTGCGCTCGTCTATTTTGCGCAAGCAGGCGCTCAATCCGTCAACTGCCTTCATCCGGTTATTGGCGATCTGTTTCAGGTCGCCTTCCGTGGCTTTCCGGATAATCTTGCCTTTGGGCGATTCTTTTTTCCCCTGAAAATCCCGTTCGACGTCCGAGACAATACGACCGAATTCCGAGCCGCGGTCGACTTCTAAAATCACGATATCCCCCCGTTGATACGTCCCGTCCGTAAATTCATAAAAATATACGGGCCGATATTCCCCCGTCTGCACTTGCGCGATTTTGACCATTTCCCGACAACCTTTCTTTAATAGTTTCCCGCGGCAACAAAAATTCAATCCCGTTTGATCAGCATCCGTATAATGTTCAATTGGACCCGGACATTAAATCCGTCCTGCAGCAACCGCAGTCCTTTGATTATCTCTTGATCAAAATCCTCCAGCTCCCGAAACGAATAACGGGCCGCAAAACGCGTTAAGGCTTCCCCAAGATCCCGATGCATCAAACGCTCGGCGGCAGTTCCGGTTTTTAGCAATAAACCATCGCGGACCCAGCTGCGTAAGACAGCCAAAAAATCCCGGGTCGCCCCTTTATCATTGGTTAAGTCCTTGATCCAATCGTCGCCGCATTCCGAAAATAAAAAATCGTCCAGCCATTCCTTTTTTTTCTGAAAAATCCCGGCTTCCCGCATTTGCTTGGCCTGTCCGGGACAACCTTCCGCGTAATACGCTAAAAAATGCGCTTCCTTTTCTTCCCAACCGTCACGTTTGAGCCGCGCCGCCAGTTCGTCCACCCCGATCGGATGAAAATACACCATTTGACAGCGGGAACGGATCGTGTCTAAATTCGCTTCCGGCGCGCCCGTAGTTAAAATGATCAGCGTGTCCGAGGAAGGCTCTTCTAAATTTTTTAAAAACGCGTTCGACGCTTCGGTCGTCATCACTTCGGCGTTGCGCACGATAAACACTTTCCGGCGGCCATAAAACGATCTTAGCCTGGCCCGGCTGAGCAACCCGCGAATCTGTTCGATCTTGATCGACGCTTCCTCGCCCTGGTCCGTCACCATCACATCCGGATGGCTTGCTGACGCGATTTTTACGCATCCCGGGCAAACCCCGCAAAAAAATTGTCCCGCTGCCCGGTCCGGAGTTTCGCATTGAATCATTTTTGCCACAGCCAAAGCCGTGGACATTTTCCCGATCCCTGCCGGACCGACGAACAGATAGGCGTGCGCCAACCGCCCTTTTGCCAGCAAATCGTGAAACCGGGTTAATACCGATTCCTGGATATCTATAGCTTTGAGCGGCAGATCGGTCAGAGACAATTTTATGAGTCCGGATACCATCGTTGTCGAGACGCCCTCACAATTTTAACGCTTGATCTATATATCCACGCACAATTTCATGCACGCGCTCTTTGCTCTCCTCCACCGGAATCAATTTGACCCGTGCGGATTCGTCCGCCGCAATCTTCCGATATCCTTGACGGACACGCTGGTGATACGCGAGTGAACGCAATTCAATGCGGTCTTTTTCCCGGCGGATGCGTTGGAGGCCTTCCGCCGTGTCCAGGTCGAACACCAAGGTTAAATCCGGGACAATGCCTTGCGTCGCAAACCGGCCGAGGCGACGGATCAAATCCAAATCCAAACCATGTCCATATCCTTGATAAGCCAAAGTCGAATCTAAATAACGATCGCATAAAATAATTTTACCGGCGTCCAGCGCCGGGGCAATGACTTCCTTGACCAATTGACTGCGGGCCGCCATATAAAGCAGCATTTCGCACTCATTGGTCATTTCCGCGCTTTTCACGTCTAACAAAATATCGCGGATCCGTTCGCTGACTTTTACGCCTCCCGGTTCCCGGGTCAAAATTACCGGCCTTCCCGGTTTGGACAAATATTGCCGGGCCATTTCGATCTGCGTGCTTTTGCCCGAGCCTTCGGGACCTTCAAATGTGATCAAGACCCCTTTCACGCTCGTCTCCACGTTTGGCCGTTTTTCCCGTCTTCGACGATGATGCCTTTTTGTTTTAACTGTTCCCGCAGTTCATCAGATTTTTTAAAATTTTTTTGCGCCCGGGCTTGCTCCCGTTCTTTTAACAACTCTGCCTCGTCTGCTTCGAGAACCGCTTGCTCAGAGAGCAAAGATAACCCTAATAAATTTTGTCCCAACCAAAAAACCAGCCCGGCCGCCTCTCGCGCTTGCAAAGTCCCTGGGTGCCGGTTGGCATATCCGACCAATTCAAACATACCCGCCAAAGCTTCCGGAGTGTTAAAATCGTCGTCCATTGCCGCGATAAATTTCGCATAGATAGACGCAACCTCCGTATGCTTCACCTCCGGATTTCCGGTTAAGGCGGGCTCCCGCGCCAGAAGAATATGAATCCGCTCCAACGCTTTGGCCGCTTCCTGCATTTTAACTTCATTAAAATCCATATCACTCGCGTAATGCGACGCGCAAAAAAACATTTTCAAAGGATCTGCCCCATATCGGCCAACCGCGTCCTGCAGGGTAATAAAATTCCCCAATGACTTGGACATCTTCTGGCCCTGGATCGTCACCAAACCATGATGGATCCACGTCCGCGCAAACAGCTTTCCCGTCAAGGCTTCGCTTTGCGCGATTTCATTTTCGTGATGCGGAAAAACCAAATCCCGTCCGCCCGCGTGGATATCCAAAGTCGCGCAGTTTAAATATTTCATGCTCATAACCGAGCACTCAATATGCCAACCCGGACGGCCCGGTCCCCAGGGACTCGGCCAAAACGGTTCCTCGGGCTTGGCCTGTTTCCATAAGGCAAAATCCAAGGGATCTTCTTTCTTCGGGTCATGATCAATCCGGACGGCCTCCCGCATTTGGTCCACGCTTTGGCCGGATAATTTGCCATAATCCTTAAACGACCGCACCCGGAAATACACATCCCCGTCAGCAACATAGGCAAACCCCTGCTGAATCAACGCCTGGATATGCGCGATCATCTCCGAAATATTTTCCGTGGCGCGCGGTTCCTTGTCCGCCGGAGCAATTCCCAAAGCGGTCAAGTCCTGCCGGTATTTCTGAATATTTTCCGCGGCGACTTGCGCAGCGGTTTTCCCGAGTTTAATCCCTCGCTGGATTATTTTGTCGTCGATATCGGTGATATTCCGGACAAAAGTCACCGCGTAACCCCGCCAGCGCAAATACCGCGCCATCAGGTCAAACAGATATAGACTGCGGGCATGGCCGATATGGCATTGATCGTACACCGTGACCCCGCAAGAATAAAAACGGACCTGGTTCCCGGTTAAGGGGACAAACTCCTCTTTCTGCCGCGTTAAAGAATTATAAAATTTCACGGTTTTGCCTTTTGTTCTAATTCATTCAACCGGCGTTGTAATTCTTCGATCTGCTGTTTAACCGGATCCAAAACACGCGCGTGGTCCATCATGATGTCAATCCGTTTGCCGTCCTGCTTAGTCACCCGGGCCGGAACGCCGACTACGGTGGAATTTTCCGGCATGGATTCCAAAACTACCGCGTTCGCGCCGACATAGGAATTCGAGCCGATCTCGATGTTTCCCAAAATTTTCGCGCCGGTCCCTACCACGACATTGTCGCCGATTGTGGGATGCCGTTTGCCGGTTTCTTTTCCCGTGCCGCCTAAGGTCACTCCCTGAAACAAAGTCACCTGATCGCCGATTACCGCGGTTTCGCCGATCACCACCCCCATCCCGTGATCAATAAAAAACCCTTTGCCAATCACAGCGCCGGGATGGATTTCAATGCCGGTCAGCGCTCGGGCGGATTGCGAGACAAACCGGGCTAAAAATTTCAAACGCCGCAACCAGAGCTCGTGAGCAATCCGGTAAGCCACCAGCGCATGCAGACCCGGATACAAAAGAATAATCTCCAAATAACTGCGCGCCGCCGGGTCTTTGTCCTTGGTAGCGCGCACTTCTTCCGAAAAGAAAAACGCGATCAAAAACGCGGAGGCCAAAACAATAGCGGCTAAAAAACACAGAGCGATTAAAAATTCCATAAATATCTCCTTGTTTGAAAAGAAACTCTATCTAATTTTGCATTAGCAAAACTACCGCTTGCGCCGCGATGCCTTCGCTTCTACCGATTGCGCCTAAACTTTCCATGGTGGTTGCTTTGATATTCACCTGGGGCTCGGCTATGCTCAAGCGGGAGGCTATCCGAGCGCGCATCTGCTGTTTATATTCTTTTAAATGCGGCTGTTCCGCCAGCACCGTGATATCCAAATTCCCTACCCGGAATCCCTGATCCGCGACCCGCTGGGCAGCGGTGTCCAATAATGTCAAACTGCTCACCCCGCGATACCGTTCGTCCGTATTTGGAAAATGCTCGCCGATGTCGCCGGCGCCTAACGCGCCCAACAACGCGTCGCAAACCGCGTGCAAAATCACATCCGCGTCGGAATGTCCGTCCAATCCAAGATGAAATGGAATCTCCACCCCGCCCAAGACGAGTTTCCGTCCCGAAGCAAAACGGTGAATATCAAAACCTAAGCCAATTTTATAATCCATCATCAACGCCCGGTTCGATTAATCCAATAATTATTCTTGCTTTCCCCATCTCATCGTCTATCACTTCCCTATAGCCTGGCCATTCGAGCCTTCAGCGGACAGCCCTGACAACAATGCCTCAGCAATCACGATATCTTCCCCAGTCGTGATTTTTATATTCTTATAATCACCCATCAGGATTTTTACCGGCACTCCCAAACGTTCGACCAAAACCGCATCGTCGGTAAACAGCGCGGCGGTTCCCGGCCCGCGTTCCGCGTAGGCGCGTTTGATCACCTCCGCGTGAAAAACCTGCGGCGTTTGAACTTCCCACAAACTCGAGCGGTCCAAGGTCCGAGTCACGGTCAAAGTCCGGGTGTCTGCTTGTTTAACCGTTGGCTTGACCGGCACTGCCGCAATCACCGCCGAATAGTCATGACACAGCCAGATGGCATCCGAGACCAGCTGGCCCGTCACTAAGGGACGCGCCCCGTCGTGAATCAAAACAATCCGCGTGTCGTCGTCTAAAGCAGCTAACCCGTTGCTCACCGAATCCGCGCGGGTCACTCCGCCTTCAATGATCCGCTTGACTTTTTTTAATCCCGCGGCTTGAACCGCCGCCAACCACTCGTTAAAAAATTGTTTTTGTGTGACTAAAACCACGCTATCCACTAAACCGCAATCCTCAAAAATTTCGAGCGCGTATAGCGCCATCAATTTGTGATTAAGTTTTAACAAAGCCTTAGGCGTTCCGGCGTTTAACCGGGCGCCCGAACCAGCGAGTGGTATGATGACTTGGGTTTTCATTTTAATTAACTAACTTCGCGAAGATCATTTTCCCCGCTTGGGTCTGCAGCACCGAAGTGACTTCCACGCGCGCCCGTTCGCCGATTTTTCCGCGTCCGTCGCCAACCACGACCATGGTTCCATCGTCGAGATACGCTACCGCCTGACCCTGCTCCTTGCCTTCTTTGACTAACCGGACTTCAATTTTTTCCCCGGTGAAAACCACTGGCTTTACCGAATTGGCTAATTCATTGATATTCAAAACCATGATATCCTGCAGAGCCGCGGTGCGGCTCAAATTATAATCCGTGGTGCACAACCGCGCTTCCATCATTTTGGTCAGGCGGATCAGTTCCGCGTCGACCTCCCGTTCCGACGGCAGTTCGTCTTCCCGGATACGCAGATCGATCTTCGCGTCATCGCTCATCAATTTTAAAAGGTCCAAACCCCGCCGACCTTTTTGCCGCTTGATATCGTCGGCAGAATCGGATAACCGCTGCAACTCGCGCAAAACAAATTTCGGGACAACCAAGCGGCCGGCCAAAAAACCGGTTTTGTAAATATCGCTGATCCTCCCGTCGATAATAACGCTCGTGTCGAGAACAATCACCGAGTCTTTCACGTCCTGCCGGCGGAACCGTACATACGGAATAATGACGTTAAACTCGTCTTTCCCCCGCAAAGCCATCACCGCGCCCAAGTAAGAAAACACCAACGTCAAGATCACCCGCAGCAACGATTCAATAAAAACTCCCAAGTGAAACAA
>JADFXQ010000052.1:0-440 GCA_015233495.1 Candidatus Omnitrophota bacterium
ACCGGGCTTCCGTTGACCAAATCCGAAAAGTCGCGAAAGCCCGCGGCATGAAAACTTTGCTTCAGTCAGGATGGGAAAAAGTTAAATTGGGACTGACGTCTCCTCAAGAAGTTTTACGCGTGACAACTTACGAAGAAACCGAATAATATGTCGCCCCGCTTCCAATATAAAGCCAAAGTAAGCCCGGAAAAAACCAAGGAAGGGGTTGTGGACGCCGCGGATGCCGAGGATGCCGCGCGAAAAATTATTCAATTGGGATTGACGCCTCTGGAAGTCAACCTGGAAAACACCCGCGAAGTCCGCGATTTTTCTTTTCCGTTAAAAATATTTCCTCGTCAATCTCGCGGGATCCGCCCGGCGGATTTGACCTTAATGACCCGGCAGTTGAGCGATTTGCTGGATTCCGTTTTGCCGCTGCTTAAGGCGCTGCGCATCATTAT
>JADFXQ010000052.1:526-3914 GCA_015233495.1 Candidatus Omnitrophota bacterium
GGCCCAGTATCCGGAAATTTTTCCGTTATATTATATTCCGATGGTGCGGGCCGGTGAAGTCAGCGGCCGCTTGGAAATTATTTTAGACCGATTAGCGAACCATTTGGAAAAAGAACAAGAAATCACCCAAAAAGTGAAAGCCAGTTTAGTTTATCCGGCGTTGATTTTAGCGGTTGGCGTGTTGACCGTATTTATTCTTTTGACTTTTGTTATTCCGCGTTTGTCCGTGATGTTTGAAGATTTTGATCAACAGCTCCCGTTGGTGACCTTGATCCTGATGCGGACCAGCGGATTTTTTGCGCGTTATGGCTTATTCATTTTCGTCGGTTGTTGCGGCGGCGCGACTTATTTATTGCGCTGGTTCAAGACCTCGGCGGGAAAAATGACCTTGGACCGTTTCTTATTGAAAGTGGGAATTCTGGGAGCATTTATTAAAACCGTGGAAATCGGCCGCTTTGGCCGTACTCTGGGAACCTTGGTGGAAAGCGGCGTGCCGATCGTCACTGCTCTGCAAACCGTCGAGAAAACTGTCGCGAATTCCGCCTTGCGCGAGGAGATCAGCGCTTTATCCGGTCAAGTCAGCCAAGGCGTGTCTTTGGGGCATGCTTTAAGCGGGGTTTCTTTTATGCCGGATATGGCGGTAAACGTTATTTCCGTGGGAGAAGAATCCGGCAAGCTGGAAAAAGGTCTGCACAAAGTCGCGGATATTTACGAACGGGAAGCGGAAAATGTTTCCCGGGCAGTGGCGGCATTGCTGGGGCCTTTGGTTTTGATTGTCGTGATCGCCTTGGTCGGATTTGTGGTGATCGCTATGCTGCTGCCGATTTTGCAGATCAATTTGTTGATAAAATAAATTGGAGAATAAAAATGATGAAATACAAATCCGGTTTTACTTTGATTGAAATTATGCTTGTCGTCATCATTATCGGCATTTTAGCCGCTATGGTAGTGCCCAATTTGGCGGTCTGGTTCCAACAATCTAACGTCGCGCCCTCCCCGGCCTAAATCCAAGCTCACTTCGCCACTTCCTTCTACCTCTTCTAATTGGACCATCGCCTTTATCCCCCCCCCGATGAAGGTTTAAAAGCCTTGATTGCCGCGCCTTCCACAGACTTGCCAAAATGGCATGGCCCTTATTTAAAGAAAAAAACCATTCCCAAAGACCCTTGGGGCCATGATTATGTTTATCTTTCGCCCGGGAAACACAATACCGATAGTTTTGATTTATATTCTTACGGCCCGGACGGCGTTGAAGGCAAAGATGACATTGCTAATTGGAGCGAAAATAACCCGTGATTTACAGCCTAACCCGGAACAGGATTAGCCAAGGTCAGAGCGCGATTTCCGGAATGCATTTTTGCGAACCTATGCGGATAAAGGGTTTTACTCTGATTGAAGTTCTTCTCGTAGCCATACTCTTAGGCATAGTCGCGGTTTTATCCTTGCCCAATTTTGTTGTTTTGCAGCGCGGTTCCGTATTGAAAAATAAAGCTATGGAATGCGCGGGTTTATTCCGGGAAGCGCAAAACTTGGCTTTGACCCGCAGCGCGGTTTTTCGTTTGGTCGCGGACAGCGACGGTGCGGTCTGGGGAATCGAAGCCGCCGTAGACCCAACGGATTTGAGCCATACCGCGTATAAAAAAATTCCCGGAAAAACTTGGCCGGTTTTTGACACTGCGGCCAAGCTCGAGGTTCAAACGCAGGGCTTTCCGGTTGTGTTTTTTTCTGACGGACGGATCAGCCCCGCGGAAATTTCTTTATGCCAAGAAACTGCCTGTTATTTATTATCAACCAAAGAAGAACGGGCGCAAATCACGGTTTCCCAATGGACGAAAGAATGACCGGAGCTTATTTACCGTGAAAACTTTGCCGCAAAACCGCTTATCTGAACGCGGGTCAATCCTCTTAGAATCTTTAGCCGCGGTGGTAATTTTATCCGTCAGCGTAGTGACGATTTTGCAACCAGTCACCGCGGCCTTAAAAGCGCAAGCCAAAGCCGGCCAACGAATCGAAACGTCCCTGATTTTTGAGAATCAGCTGGCTGAGTTGGCATTGGCGCCGCAAGCCTTTTTGAACAAAGGCGACACCCTTATCGAGAATTCGGCCGGGGGGGGCGTTTTTAAAACCGCAGTCGCTTCTTCGCCCTGGGACGAAAGCGGCTCCTTAAAAGTCATTCATTTTATTTTAACGAAAAATACCGGTTCCCTATCAGAGGAAACCCGGATAACAACATTGTACGCGACCCAGGATCAAAAATAATAGATTCAGTATAATTTTGAATGAGTAATTGCGGTAAAAGTAATTTTCTTCTGCCTCGGGTTATTTTGGCCATCTGCTTCGCAGACATTTGGCCAAAAAAACCCTTATTGCGGCAGAAAAAAATTACTTTTACCGCAATTACTCATTCAAAATTTCATAAGGCAAACGAGATGAAAACCTTCCGCGGCTTTACGCTGATCGAAGTTTTACTTGGAATTATTATTTTATCCCTTATCAGTCTGTGTCTTTATGGCGTTTGGACGGCGGTCATGAAAATCAACCGGGACTTTCTCAATCTTTCAGATCCTTACCGTCAAGAACGCTTAACCGCTGATTTGTTCGCTCAAGATTTTGCGCGGATCCGGATGTATGATTTGTATACAACCTATCCGAAACACACCGTATTTCAAGGCAGTCCCAACGCCATGGTTTTTTTAATCGGAGACGAAGAAGGTCTCAAAGTGGTGAGTTATTATTTAGGAGAGATCGACCGCGGCCAACAAACCAAAACCCTGATTGGCCGTCATTATGCGCGCAACGTCGCGGTCGTGGAAAATCTGGACGCGGATAGCCCAGCGAAGTCGCTGATCCGCGAGACCATGGACTTCGCGCCGTATCTTTCCGGAGGTTTTAAACTCAACGGCGCCAAGGAAATCATTTTAAAAAACATTGACGCAAACGGATTTCGGATGCTTTATGCGCCTTTGCCGGATGATTCCGGCCATATCAAATGGCAAGATACCTGGACCGATGCGCAATTCCCCATCGCGGTCAAATTACAAATCCAGGGGAAGAGCCGTCCCCAGGAACCGGCGCTGCTGTTTGAAAAAATTCTTATCGTGCGCGCCGCTCTGACGGATCAACAAAAAAAATGAAAACGTATTCCATCGCCAAAAATAAATCTGGTATAGTATTGATAGCCGTATTGTGGGCAGTGATTATTTTAAGCGGCATCGCTCTGATGACGGCCCGAGCCTCTCGTCAAGAAACCGGTTTTGGCCGCTACGCTCTGGCGAAAACACAATCGCGATTTTATGCCTGGGCGGGATGGGTTTACGGCGTAAATCATTTAACCGCCGCAACCACTGGGGAAGCCGCCAAATCGAAACAGCCCTATTATTGGAACCGC
>JADFXQ010000052.1:3995-12259 GCA_015233495.1 Candidatus Omnitrophota bacterium
TCATTAGCTTTCTCGCGGATCCCGGGGAAACCGGCGACGCGAAATTTTTGCCCGGCTTTCAGGATGAAGAAGCGCGGTTGAACATCAATGCTTTAAACTCGGATAATTATTTGATTTTGCGCGATTTGTTAATGGTTCTCGGCGTTGAAAAATCCGCCGCCTCTACAGTCGCGGCTTCCGTCGCGGATTGGAAGGACGCGGATAATAACCCGACTGCCGAGCCTTGGGGCGCGGAAGAAGAATATTACGCCAAGTTAGACCAAAGCTATCACTGTAAAAATTTGCCTTTTGATTCGATTGAAGAACTTAGTCTGGTGCGCGGGATGACGCCGGAAATATTGCGGCTCCTCAAACCCTATATTACGGTTATTCCGAAAAACGGGAATTTGCAAATCGATTTCAATACAGCGTCTATCCCCGTTTTAAAGGCTTTGGCCCGGTCAGTGACCGGATCGAAAACCAATACGGATGAAGAAGACGCGGATAGTTTAGTGCGGAAAATCAGCGATTTTCGCAATGGCCCGGATGGGCTGCCCGCCACGGACGATGATCAGCCGGTGGAGGGAGAGAAGCTCTCGTTAAACCAAAAGGAAAGCGCCATTTTTCAAACAATCAACAATTATCGCGTCTCTCAGTCGCGGTTTTTTCATTTGCATATTCAAGGGGTGGCGCCGGGCGGCATAACCGCCACCACCATCGACGCGGTCGTGGATGGGGCAACCCAGGTCCCGCTTTATTGGGAAGAGAATTGATTTATGGCTAAGCCCATTGACACAGTTATTGAAATTACCGACACGCATATCAAATTTCTCCAAGCCAAACGGGAGAATAAAAAATCCATCATCACCGCTTTTGACACCCGCTCGATCCAGGACTTGACCGACGATAATATCGAACAAGCGTTGTTAGCGGCGCTCCGCTCGCGCCAGATCGTCGCGGAAAAATGCGTCATGGTCCTGCCGCGGCGCTTAGTTTCGGTCAAACGTTTACGCCTGCCGACCACGCAAGACAAAGAAATTCAAAAAATGCTTCCCTTGCAAATCGCCAATTTGATCCCGCATTCCATCGACGACGTGACCTATGGCTATGAAGTCATCCAAAGAGAATCCACCGGGTATTCTCAGCTGATAGTTTACATTGTCCACAAAGACGTCAACGAAAAATATCTCCATATTTTTTCGAAAGCGAAGATAGCGCCTTCCCAATTTGTCCTCAGCTCGTCGGGCATAGTGTCTTGGTTCAACTTTCAAAAACAAAAAGACAATGTGACCGACCCGGGGCCGGTTTTGTTGTTGAATCTGGATTTGAACCATTCTGAAATCTGCTTTATTCAGAACCAGCGGCTGCTTTTTTCGCGCAGCGTCAATTATGGGCTCAAGGATTTACGGGCGGATAATTTTGTCGGGTTTTTTGACCAAATTGATTTGAGCGTTAAATCCTACCGCAAAGAACATTTGGGCGACGACGTAGAATCTATTTTTGTCGTCTCTTCATTGCCGGAGATGACCACCCTCAATCATACCTTGGCGGAAAAATTCCAATTGCCGGTCGTTTTTTATTCGCCGGTGGAAAATGTCTATTCCGCGGGTGCGCCGATTGTGAACCAAATCAAAGAATGTCCCGGGTTGTCGTTGACCGTGTGTTTGGGGTTGTTATTTTCCGACCGGAAAAATTTGGTGAATTTAGTCGCCCAAGATATGCGCGTGCTTTCCACCGCCAAAACCCAACGCCAACGCCGCAGTCATTTTTTGTTTTTCTTTTTTTTATCGATCGCTTTGGGTTTTAGCATTTGGGGGATCGATATGTTTTACCGGATGATCCAATTACAGCGGGTGAAAGCGCTGGCCATGCAAGCGCTTCCCGCAGCTTCCCAGGCGCAAAAAAATAATGCTTTGACCGAATTTTTTGATCGTTATTTCGCCAACCGGATTGTTTTTTCGGATTTGATCGCGGTCTTAAATTCCTTGACTCCGGCGGCAGTTTCTTTCACCTCGCTGAACACCGATCATTCCGGAAATGTAACGATCGGCGGTTATGCCCAATTGGGATCGGATGTCAACCGTTTTCAAACGTCACTGGTAAAATCCCCGCGTTTCAGCGACGCGCAATTGTTATCGGCGAAAAAGCGCAAATATTACAACCAGGAAGTGACGGAATTTAAAATTCAATTTAAAATTCGTCCGCGGAAATGATTATATGCGTCCTATAAATCAAAGAGAAAAATATTTTGCCGCCATTGTCGCCGCGCTTCTTTTAGTTTGGGGAGCTGTCTGTTTGATTGCCCAGCCGTTATGGCGCGAGAAAGAAGAGGTGTCACGCTCGATTCGCGGCCAGCAAAAACAGATGGCGGAATCGAGGCAAACCATCGCGAAAGAAAAAAAATTTCTGCCCCGGTATCAATTTTATTGGAACGCCTTCAAACAAAAAGGCACGGATGAAGAAACGATTTCCGTTTTTGTTTCCGAAATTGAAAAAGCCGCTAATCAAATCGATTTGCGGATCATGGAGTTGAAACCGCAAAAAAAAGAAACCCGGGGTCTGGTCAGCGTCTATTCACTCAACTTGTCATTTGAAAGCGATTATCTCAAATTATTAAAATTTTTGGATCTTTTGCAACAAAATCCCAATTTTTTTGATATTGAAGATTGTTCCATCACAAAAAAAGCAAATAAAAGCAGTCCGGAACTGCAAATCGATATAAAATTATCGCGGATATTCATTCCGTGAGAGATGTCGAACCGGTTTTTTATTCCTTTCTCCGTTAGTTCGGGGAGGGCCAGGGGACGAGAGTGACAACCGCCTATTTACAAACTTTACATTTGGAACGGGAGCCGTTTTCCACCAGTCCGGACCCGGCGTTTTTTTATAAGTCTCCGGAGCATATTTCCGTTCTTAACCGTTTGGAGATTGCCATCCGTTTGAAACGCGGGCTGAGTTTGATTTTAGGCGATGTGGGTACGGGTAAAACCACGCTGTCCCGCTCTTTGATCCAATTATTTGACCAGGAAGACAATGAATTTGTTTTTCATATGATTTTGGATCCTTCTTTCAAAACCGAGACCCAATTTTTAGCGCATCTGACCAAATTATTCGGGATCACTCCGTTTTTTCGCTCGACGATTGATTATCGCGACGCGATTGAAAAATATCTTTATAAAAAAACCGTCGACGAGAAAAAAACCGTGGTGTTATTGATTGATGAAGCCCAAAAATTGCAAGTCGAGCACTTGGAAGTTCTGCGCACCTTGCTCAATTATGAAACTAACGAACAAAAAATGCTCCAATTGATAATTTTCGGCCAGCTGGAACTTTTGCCGCGGATCCAGCCGATGCGCAATTTTATCGACCGGATCAGCGTTAAAGCCCGGCTCAACCCTCTCGATGAATATCAAATCAGCCAGATGATTGAATACCGTTTACGCACCGCGGGATACGATAGTCCGGAGCCGTTGTTCGCTGCCGAAGCGATAAAAAAAATTTATGAATATACCCGGGGTTACCCCCGGGCAATCGCCAAAATTTGTCATAACGCTTTGGAGCTGGTCCTCATGCAGGACCGCGCCAACGTCACCGCAGAAATTATTGACCGGGTGATTGAACAGGACGAAGTTCTATGACCAACCCTGACTTGGTTTCGGAAGAAAAATTATTGCGTTTGATCCGCAAAAAAGACCCCGCTGCCGAGCTTTTGGGAAAAAAGCCCTCCAGCGGACCTAATTTGCCCGCAGTTTTTATCGCGGATCCTTTAACCTGGGGCATCCGCGGATTTTTTTTGCTGGCTTTGTGCTTGGCCGTTGTCCTGGCGCAAAAAATTTATAACTATCGCGATAATATTCGGGATCATGACGCTGTTTTAGCCGCGCCGATAGACAAAACCGCGCCAACCGCCGCGGCGCAGAACGGGACAACCTTTGCTCCACCCGCCGCTGAGCCGGTGCCTGATAGCGGACGGGATATTTTTGTCGCGGCTTGGGAACAACCCGCGGCAGCTGCCAGCCCGTCGCCCGATGCCGCCGCCGTTTTTGACATTGCGAAGAAATACAAATTGATTGGCATCATTTTAGACAAAACGCCGATCGCCATGATTCAAGATTTGCAAGTCAATAAGACCATGACAATTTCCAAAGGCGCCACTGTCGCCGACATGACTTTAGAAGAGATTAACGAAAATTTTATTGTTTTTCGCCGTCAGGACCAGCGCATAGAACTGCGGCGATAACCAAAGGGGACTTATGCTGAAAAAACCATTGCTTATTTCTTTTACCGTTTCTCGGGTTATGTTCATAATTACTTTGACTTTGGCAGCCGCGGTTTTTTCCATCCGCCCCAGCGCCGGTCAAGACGCCCCGGCCGCGGCCCCCGCCCCGGCGATAGAAAAAGGAGGGGTCATTGATTTGCTCGATTTCAATCAAGTGGAAATTACCGACGTTTTAAAACTGATTTCCCAAAAAGTTCAGCGCAATATCGCGGCAACCCAAAATGTAAAAGGCTTGATCACGGTATATTTGAAGAACATCACGATCATGGACGCGCTTAAGGTTATTGCCGATTCTTATGGCTGGGCTTTTGTGGAAGACGCGGGGATTATCAAATTCATGACCAATCAAGAATATGAAGAACGCTACGGCCAAAAATTCGGTCTCAACCAAAAAACGCTCGTCTATCATCTAAATTTTGTCAAACCGCCGGAGATCCTCAATATACTCTCCCAAATCAAAACCCAGTCCGGTAAAATTCTTGCGGATGAAAAATCCGGCACTTTGATCATCATGGATACCCCGCAAAAATCCAAGGAGATGGAAGACATTATCAAAAATTTGGATACCGTGACCAAAACCGAAGTTTTTGTCTTGAATTACAGCAAAGCGTCCGAAATATCGGAAAAAATCAACGAATATCTGACTCCTTCGTTAGGCCAGCAAAAAGTCGACCAACGCACCAGCCGGATTTTGGTTACGGATAAACCGCAAGTTTTAGACAAAATCCGCGCGGTAGTGCAAGCCTTTGACCAGAAGCATAAAGAAGTTTTGATCCAAGCAAAGATCCTGCAAATTGTTTTAGACCATAGTCATCAGACCGGCGTTGATTGGGAAGCGATAGTCGCCGGATTTCAAAATTTGGATTTCAAAGGCAGTTTCAGCATTTTGGGCGCCACCGATAAACGCGGCAAAATCGCGATCGGGTCATTAAGCGACAATGACTTTCAAGTCATGATCGAGGCCTTGGAAACCGTCGGCAAAACCAATGTGCTCGCCAGCCCGCGCATCACCGCGGTCAGCGGAGAGGAAGCCAAAATTTTAGTGGGCACGACCAAACCGTATGTCACCACCACCACGACTACGCCGTCTTCCGGTCCGACCACCACGGCGGAAAGCGTGAATTTTATAGACGTGGGCGTCAAACTTTATGTCACGCCCACGATCAACAATGACGGGTTTATCACCATGAAAGTCAAACCGGAAGTCAGCTCCGCTACCGGACAAATCACCACCAGCAATAACAACACCATCCCGGTTGTGGATACTTCCACGGCGGAAACAACCGTGATGATCCGCGACGGCGTGACCATCATCATCGGGGGCTTGATCAAAGAAGAAAACGTATCCACCAAAAAACGCGTGCCGATTTTAGGCGCGATTCCTCTGCTCGGCATGGCCTTCCGCAATGAAACCGAGTCGATTACCAAAACCGAACTGGCAATTTTTCTTAAGCCCATTATCATTTCCGGAGACGCGCAAGTCAAAGACGATTCTTCGGACGCGAAATAATTGTGACTGTCGCCAATTTTTGCCTTCCTTGCCATATCCCTAAAGGGATGCTATACTTGAAACCTCTTTAGTCAAAATAAGAGGTTTTTATGTATAAAATAATTTTATTGTTTTTGGCCGTCCCGTTTCTGCTGCTTTTAAGCGCGCTCAACGCGGGGGCGGACGATGCGGCTTTGCCGGTTTTTTCTTTTATCGACCACGCGGATCAATCCTTGCGCGACGGAAAAATCACCGAAGCGATCGCGGATTTAAGCCGGGCGATGATCGTTGATCCGGAAAACCGCCCAGCGCAAAACCAATTACGCGCGATGAAATCCGGATATATCCTGCCGGCAGACGTTAAAATCCGTTTATATTTTTTTGACGATCTTTGCGTCGATATCGAACGCTTAAACCAACAAAATCGTTACTATGAAGCCAAAATCCAAGAATTTCAAAACACCTTAACCGATTTGGGATTGGTCCTGCCGTCTGCTTTTCGCGAGGCGCTGGTGCCGGTCCGCGCGGCGGTGCCGATCAGCGACGCGGAAAAAGAACGGTTAACCGCGTTTTATGCCAACACCAACGCGGACCCTTTGGATGTTTTGAATCAAAGCTTACAGCTTAGACGCGTTGAGGCTGACCGCCGTTTGACCCGGTTAAAAGAAGAATATCTGTATTGGCGGGACCAACAAAAGACCCAGCTTAGTTTCGCGCACCACGGTTGCATAGTTCAAAACGGCAGTGTGCGCGTATCGACAGCGGGGTCAGTCGTCCCGGAACTGGAACAATGGCAAAAGGAAATGGCAGTGGTTCGTGTGCAGATGAATCAGTTAAAGGAGGCCTTGAATCAGCGCGACGAAAAAATCGCTTCCTTAAATCAGGATATTATGGATCTTTCTTTGTCCGTAGCGCAAGGACAGCAAGATTCCGCCCGGCAATTCGCGGAATTAAAATCCGATCTGTTGGAGCAACAAACCCTACTCGCCCAAAACGCGGGCATTTTAGAGATCTATCACGGCAAACTTGCTGATACGACGACCCTTTTAAAACAAAAACAATCCGCGGTCGTCAACCTGGCGGGCCAGTTGGATATTGCCCGGGACCGCCTGATATTGAAAGACCGGCTTTTGGCCGCGGCCCAGGAAGAATTACGCCGTCTGCAAACTGAATTGAACTTGTTGCGTCAAACTATGCCGCGACTGCCGTCCGCGCAATCGTCACAACTGCGTATGGACGAATGGCGCGTTCGTTTTTTGTCCTTGCGATCCCGCCTGGCTGATCTTAAAGAAACCATTCCATGCGCGCTACGTTAAGAATCATATTTTGGTTATTTTTATGTCTAGGTTGTTGCGCGGCGCCGGTCTGGGCCGGATTTGAGCCGCAAAACGCGGTGGTTAAAGTGATCGTCGCGTATAACCGCGTTGACCCTTCCCGGCCCTGGCAGTCGCAAGGCCCGCAAACCCTGACCGGTTCCGGCGTAATTCTTTCCACCAACCAAATTTTAACCAACGCCCATGTTGTCGCTGACCATACGTTTATCAACATCAAAAAAGCCGACGACCCTAAAACTTATACGGCCCGGGTCATCGCGACTGCGTATGATTGCGATTTAGCTTTGCTCACCGTCGACGACCGAAATTTTTATAAAAACACCAAACCCTTGACCCTTGGCGGGATCCCCAAGGTGCAAGATTCGGTCACCGTGCTGGGCTATCCGGAAGGCGGGGACAAAATTTCCATCACCAAAGGCGTAGTTTCCCGGATTGAAGTCATTCCCTACGCGCAAAGCTCCCGCAAACTTTTGGCCATTCAGATTGACGCGGCGATCAATCCCGGCAACAGCGGCGGAGCAGTAATTCAAGACGGCCGCTTGGTCGGCGTCGCCATGCAGTCTTTTAAAAACAGCCAAGGCATCGGCTACATTATCCCGGTGCCGATCATCGAGCATTTTTTCGCCGATTTACGCGACGGATCCTATGACGGATTTCCTTTGCTCGGCATTGATTTTTCCGACACCGAAAACCCCGCGATCCGCAAATATTATGGGATCACCAACTTGACGGGCGGGGTCTTAATCAATAACATTCTGCCCTATTCTCCCGGCGAAGAAGTCTTAAAAGAAGGCGACATTGTTCTGGCGGTAGACGGGGTCCCCATCAGTCAAGACGGGACATTTCATTTTCGTCCTCAGGACCGTTTGACCTTGACCCATTTGATCACTCAGCACCAGATCGGCGATACTGTAAAATTTAAAATTGTCCGCAAAGCCAAGCCGCTCACCGTGCTGGTCAAAATCCACCCGTTTACCCCCATTGTGCCCTATCCCTATCACTTTCAAAGGCCGCCGTATATGATTTACGGAGGGATGATCTTTACGGTTTTGAGCATGGATTTACTCAGCTCGTTCGGGGATCAATGGTGGGAAAAAGCTCCTTCGGATTTGATCGATTATTTGGCCGGCAACGAGCGCCTGAACCGCGAAGGCCGCCGGGAAATCGTGGTCTTGCTCGGCGT
>JADFXQ010000053.1 GCA_015233495.1 Candidatus Omnitrophota bacterium
CTTCCGTCCTAACCATAACCATATCCTCTCTGTCAACCATAACGCCCCCTTTTTATCGTTATGGTATGTTATCAGATTAGGACATTTTCATTTTGGCCAATTAGGACATTATCATTTTGGCGTTACACAATTTTGACGAGATGAATTTCATTTTCTCAGAAAAATTTCCCGCCAAAATCATTGTTCACCGGGTGAACTTTGATACAATAGATTGAATTAACTAAACTGCTGGGAAGAATTTTTATTAATGGAAACGGTTGTTCCTTATGCGTTGGCTTGGTAGTAAATATTATCAATGGGTCGTTGGGTTGAGCGGGATAGTTTTTTTAACCTTTTTACCGGCATTATTTGCTCCTTTTAAGACCTTGGATGATCAGTATTCCATCATTGACAATCCATTGATCAAGAGTGTAAGTAACATCGCCGCAGTGATGCAGTCCTCCTATTTTGGCGAGGGGTCTTATTATCGGCCCTTGGTTTCTTTATCCTACATGGCGGAATATTATTTCTGGGGGCTGCGTCCTTTTTTTTATAACTTAGACAATGTGATTTTGCATTTGTTGTCGGCGTTATTGGTTTTTGCTATTTTTTTAAGGTTAGGATGGAAAAACGAAAAAAGTTTTTTCGTCGCCTTGTTATTCGCCGTGCATCCGATCCAGTGGGAGGCGGTATCCAATATCCCGGGGCGAGCGATTTTGTTAAGCGGTTTTTTTTCTTTATTGACATTTTATTGGTTTTTGGTTGGCCGGCAGGAAAATAAAAGCCGGTATTTTTGGCTGGCAGCAGGCAGTTTTATAGCCGGGCTTTTGAGCAAAGAATCCGCGGCTATGACGCCGTTAGTTCTGGGCCTGTATGCCTTATGTTCGCAAGGCTGGAAAGGGGTGCGCCGGGAAGGAAGATTTCTGTTAGCGTTGATTATGATATTCTGCGCTTATTTGATTTGGCGCCAGCATCTGGGGTATATTAAAGTTTATCATTCCGGAAGTTGGACCCAATGGGCGCTGGGGGTGATAGCTTTTCTGCGCGGGGTTTTTACTTATTTGGGTTTGCTAATCGCGCCGCATGATTTGCATTTTGACCGTTCCCAGTTATTATGGCTGAATTTTCGTTTGGTTGAGCTTTGGGAGACGCTGGGCGTTTACGCCGGGGTGGTGATTTTACTTTGGCTTAACCGCCGGAAAATTTCTTGGGCTATCTGGTTTTTTATCGGCTGGTTTTGGCTGGAACTTTTGCCGGTTTCGCAAATTTTTTCGTCTATTGGCACGGGGCCGGGATATATTTCACTGGCCGAACATTTTCTTTATCTCGCTTCCATCGGCGTCTTTGCCCTGCTGGTGTTGGCCGGGACAAGATTGTGTGAGGCCCAAGAGAAGCGCGGCTGGTTAACATATCGGGGAAAAATTCTGTTGCTAGTCATGCTTTTTTTCGCTCTGATCTTGACCACCGTCGAGCAATTGGTTTATTCCAGCACGGAAGAGTCAATGTGCCGCCGCACACTACAATTTAACCCGGACAATACCCGGATCAATTTTTCTTTAGGCATGGCTTTGGTGAAGAGCCGGCGTTTGGCTGAGGGTGAAGCGGCTTTCCGTCATGTTTTAAGCCGGGACCCTTTTGATAAAAGAGCGGCGATTGCTTTAGCGCAGGTGATTTGCGATCAAGGCCGCGCGGCAGAAGGGATCGCGGTATATGAGAAAGCCGCGAATCTTCCGGGAGAGTTAAGCCCGTATTTGAAAGAGGTTTTAGAAAATAATTACCGTCATCTATTTGAAATCTACAAGAAAAAAGTCGGGGATAATCCCTATGATGCGAAAGCGCATTTTATTATCGGTATTATTTACGGTCGTCTGGGCAAACCGCTGCAAAGCATCGAGGCTTTTGAGAACGCGGTAAAGCTGGATCCGGAGAATAAAGCCGCGTTATTGAACCTGGGGTCTTTGTATGAATGGCGCGGCGAGATTGAGCGGGCGGCCGGGTACTATGGAGCGGTCTTGCTGGCCTCCGGAGTCCAGGGCTTTGAAGATATTCAGGCGAATGTCCGGTTGGGAGCGATTTTTCAGGGTTTAGGGCAAAAGGCAAAGGCGCAAAACTATTTTGATCAGGCGGACATTTTGGCGCAACAGATCAAACCGGTTCCGGTGTGGAAATGATAAAACTGCTGACCAAACTGGAACACCGTAACTTTCAGCGTCTTTGGTGGGCGCAATTGATCTCGCAGTTTGGCGACCGGATCACCCAATTGGCTTTGGTCGGACTGATAGCCGAGCGCCAGCCGGGTTCTGCCATGGAAATGGCGAAATTGATGGCCTTCACTATCCTGCCGGTGTTTTTGATTCAGCCATTTGCCGGAGTGCTGGTTGACCGTTGGGACCGCCGCACCACATTGTTCATCTGCGATATTGTCCGCGGGTTTTTGATTCTATCTATCCCTTTTATTTTTATCCGCTGGCATAATTTGATCCCGGTTTATCTGATTGTTTTCACGGTGTTTTCCTTCAGCCGGTTTTACGTCCCTGCCAAGATGTCAATTCTCCCGGATATAGTCGACAAAGAATCTCTCTTGATGGCCAATTCCTTAGTCTCCACCACCGGGATGATTGCTTTTGTGCTGGGGTGCGCCTTGGGCGGTTTTTTAGTCGACAAATTCGGGGCGAAGATGGGTTTTGTGATTGACGCGGGCACGTTTTATATTTCCGCGGTGATCCTTTTTTTCATGGCCTTGCCCATGAAACTGCGCATCAATAAAGCTCAATTGATCCGGTCCGGAAGGGAACTCGTCGGCCAGATTCGGCAGTCGGTATGGACGGAAGCCCGGGAAGGCATTATTTATTTATTCCGGCAAAAAGAGATCCGGTTTGTGATTGATATGTTGTTTGTGCTCTTGGCTGCGGCGGGTTCTGTATACGTGGTAATTATTGTTTTTATCCAGCAATCGTTTCACAGCATCACCCGGGACCTGGGCGTTTTAGCTGTGGCATTAGGCGGGGGATTATTTTTAGGCGCAGTGCTTTACGGAAAATGGGGGAGGCGGTTTGGTCCGTATCGGACAATATTTTTTTGTTTAACCTTAGGCGGCATTTGTTTAACCGTGTTCGCCGGCACGGTTTATTATTCTCCCAACATTTTGTCAGCAATTATGTTATCCTTTATATTGGGCGTGGTGATCGGTCCGATTTTTATAGCCGCCAATACTTTGGCCCAGGTTGTGGCGGATGATCAAATGCGCGGCAAGGTATTTAGCGCCATGGAGATTGTGATCCATTTTTCGTTTTTGGTGTCCATGATGCTGAGCGCCTGGATTTCGGAATATGTGTCTAGGTTTTGGATCTTATTGTTCGTCGGATTCGTGGTTGCCGGTGTCGGCGTGGTGGGATTTTTTAGGATCAGATATGAGGAACAAAAACAGGCAGCGCCTGCCTGCTAGACAGGCAGCGGGCAGTAGGCTACGGGGAAAAATATTA
This sequence comes from Candidatus Omnitrophota bacterium, assembly GCA_015233495.1. Classification (GTDB taxonomy): domain Bacteria; phylum Omnitrophota; class Gorgyraeia; order Zapsychrales; family Zapsychraceae; genus JADFXQ01. Next base: position 3,462 of record JADFXQ010000053.1, read on the forward strand.
TGAAATTTGCGGTTTTCGCTTCCGGCAACGGTTCTAATTTTCAGGCGATTGATGCCGCGGTGAAAAATGGTCAAATCAAGGCCGAGCTCGCTTTGCTTTTTTCCAATAACCGCAAGGCCTATGCCTTGCAACGGGCGCAAGACGCGGGAGTGCCGACGCTGGAACTAGTTCCCAAAGAATACGCGAATCCGCAGAGTTTTGAGCGCGACTTGGTTATTTATCTTAAGGAACACGCCATCGATTTTATTGTTCTTGCCGGGTATATGCGGATCTTAACTCCCTATTTTGTACGGGAATTTCCCGGTAAAATCCTCAATATTCATCCATCCTTATTGCCTTCGTTTAAAGGCATGAATGGGATTAAAGACGCCTTCACTTACGGGGTCAAAACCACCGGGGTCACGATTCATTTTGTCGACGAAAAAATGGACCACGGACCCATCATCTTGCAAGAATCGTTGGCTATCCGCGAAGAGGACACCTTGGAAACCTTGGAAGTCCGGGTTCATGAATTGGAACATCAGCTCTATCCTCAGGCGATCGCTTTATTTTCGGAAGGGAAACTTAAGATCAAAGGTCGGAAAGTCCATATTATTTCACTGTAAACTCCTGCCCCGTGGCCAAATTCTTCAGGCGGATTTCAACATAATTTTTAAAATCGTAAGCCGCTATGGTTTCTTTGACGACTCGGCCGATTTCTTGGCTGGCGTTTTCGGACGGGGGGAAATCACTGCGTTGATATTTGAAATTGACGCGGTTTTTGATTTGTTTTCCCAGAAATTCCGGCCAGGTGAGTTCGTTCCACGGCAAGTGGCGTCCGTTAATGTCGCTTATTATCCCGCTATCGCCGCGGATATCAGAGACAACCCGTTTCATCCATTCATCTAAAGGCAGTTCTCCGGACACCGACATGGTTTTTTTAAAATCCGTGTAGGCGAAAATATTTTCAATTTCAATGCCGCGTTTGACGTCCGCGAATACCATGACGATAAAGTCAGGAAGTGGATCATCTTTTTGGTTGTCCGCGTCGAGAAAAACTTCCTTTAAAGTCCCCATAATATCTCTTTGGAATTTTTGATAGCTTTCGCCGTAATCCGGACGGTAACCGTTGCTTATTTTATACTGGCGGGTTTTTTGGGTGTCGTATTCGATAAAAAAATCTCCGTTCCGCATGTCCGCGTCGATAAAGGCCAGATTGATTTTTTCTTCGGCTTGTTTGGATTTTTGCGGGCCGAACGGGTCGCTGCTCATCTCAAACAGGCTGTCTTCGAGCGGCAGATAGATCCAAAGCGTTTTTCCGATTTGCTTAGCTTGGAGAGGATAAGGCGCTTTGTCCTGCAGCAGTTCTTCCCGGCCGACTTTGAGAAATTTTTGCAGGGCGGCCGAAGGTTTTTGGTCGCGCGGCCGTTCAACCAGATCGCAACCAACCAGGAGCGTCAGGGATAAACAGCAGAGTGCTCCAAAATACAAAGTATATTTCATGACAATATTTATTCCCGCGTTTTACCTTCAGCGGTTACAGGGTTTGGGTTAATTGTTTTTTTTGTTCCGCCAATTCTTTTTGAAAAGCGGCTTTTTGCGCTGTTAAATTCTCCGGCACAGAGCGGTCAACGCCTTGCAGCCGGGCCATCCCGAATTTGTGGAAAATCGCTTCTATTTCGTCGTAATCTAATTCTTCTTTGATATAGAGTTGTTGGGCGAAATAGTCCAGCGCTTCCCAATTCGTCGTCAGAATATCTTCCACTGTTTTCAGGCAGGATTGCAGAATGCTTTGCACATCGGCGTCGAGTTTGGTTTTGGTTTCTTCGGAAATATGTTCGCCGCCCCCCCAATAAGAAAACCGCGGGGTAAAGGAGGCAAAATCGCCGATGATACCCGAAGGACCCATGCCAAAACTCCAGACCATTTTGTAGGCGGTATTGAGAGCTTGTTCGAAATCCGCCCCGGGGCCGCCTCCCACGCCGGTTCCGGTTGTCCCGAATTTTTTTCGTTCCGCGATATAACTCGCGAGGGAGATTTTAATGTCCGTGAGCAGATCCTCTTTGGTGGTTTTGAAATTTTCTTCTTTCGGCCGGGAAAAGACCATGCCCAAAAATCCCGTGCGGGGAATGATGGTGGCTTTCATTACGTCATCGTCCGTGGCTAAAAGGTAAGTTATCAAAGCGTGGCCCGCTTCGTGATAGGCGGTCCAGAGCTTGTCTTTTTCCGGCTGTACCGCGTTGGATTTTTGTCCGAAGCTGACCCGGTCATAGGCTTCGTTGATGTCGGGCCTTTCGATTTGTTTATGGCTGTTGCGCATGGCTAAAAGACTGGCTTCGCGCACCACGCTTTCGATTTCCGCCGGCGAGAACCAAACGGTTTTGCGCGCCAGGATTTTTTTATCAATGGTGGCTTTATTATATTCGACCTTGCCCAGATAAAGATCAAAGATCTGTTCGCGTTCAATCAAATTGGGCCGGGTAACGTTGATTTTGCGCTCCAAACGGCCGGGGCGGATAATGGCCGGATCTAATTCATTCTCGCTTACGTTGGTAGCCGCGAGAACCACGATGTTGTTTTCCGCTTTGCGTAAACCGTCCATTTCGGTGAGGAATTGGTTGACCGTGGCGTTGTGGTCCATGACTCCGCCAAAGCCGCGGTCTTGTTGCCGCGGGCGGGCAATCGAGTCAATTTCATCTATAAAAATAAGACAGCCGCCGTGAATGTCCGCCAGGGCGCGGGCTTGCCGGAAGAGGGTTTTGACGCGGGCAGTGCCTACGCCCATAAAAATACCGACGAATTCGCTTCCCGTGGCAGACAAAAGCGGTAAACCGCATTCACTGGCAATGGCCTTGGCGAGATAGGTTTTGCCGCAGCCCGGCGGTCCCATCATCAACATACCCTTGATGATTTTTCCGCCGGCAGCGTGCAGTTTTTTGCGGTCCCGGAGCAGTTCGATCAGTTCTTGCGCGTCTTTTTTCGCTTCTTCCATCCCGATCACTTCCGCCCATTTTACTTTGGCGTTGGATAAGTCAAAGGCGCCTTTCCCTATATTAGCGAACCCGCCCTGCATAAAATAATATTGCATACCGATCATAATTGGCATGGAAAGCAGCTGCACGAAGAAAAACATCACAAAAGTCAATCCCATGGATCCGGATATTTGCCGGCGGCTGAAAGATTCCAGCGCGTAATAATTTTGCATACAATAGGTAATAAAATAGATCATGAATACGGTGAGTCCCAACATGACGGCGAAAATCATGATTTTTGTCGAGTGGATACGCAATAAAATCAGAAATTTTTTCATAAAGTCATCTTTGGTAAAAGGTTAAACCAATTTTTTGATCCTTTTAAAGTATACAACAAATTCCGAAAATGAAAAGGCGATCGTCGAATAATCAAACCTTGACTTTCTGGGTTGGGTATGTTACTTTGTCACTATTCTTTTTGAAAGAAAATATCTGGGTCGGGTTAAAATCAGCCTTTTAAAAAAAAGGAAAATTATGTCAAAAATTGTTAAAATTAAGGGCCGGCAGATTTTAGATTCGCGGGGAAATCCCACGGTGGAAGTTGATGTGACTTTGGATAATGGCGTGATGGGCCGCGCGGCTGTGCCTTCGGGCGCTTCTACCGGCGAGCATGAGGCGATTGAATTACGCGACGGTGACAAGAGCAAATATTTAGGCAAAGGCGTGAGTCAGGCCGTGTACAACGTCAATACGGCGATTGCCGACGTGGTGGTGGGTGAGACGCCGGATTTTCGGGCGCTTGACAAAAAAATGATCGCCTTGGACGGCACGGAAAATAAGAGCAAGCTGGGAGCCAACGCGATTTTGGGCGTGTCCATGGCGGTAGCCAAGGCCGCGGCGATGGAACAACACTTGCCGCTTTATCGTTATATCGGCGGCAATGACGCTAAGATTTTGCCCGTGCCTTTGATGAACATTATCAACGGCGGCGCGCACGCGGATAATAATCTTGATATTCAGGAATTCATGATCGCGCCGTTGGGGGCGCCGACGTTCAGTGAAGCGTTGCGCATGGCGGTTGAGGTTTTTCACAATTTGAAGAAAATATTGCACGCCAAGGGGTTGAGCACGTCCGTCGGAGACGAAGGCGGTTTCGCGCCTAATTTGCGCAGTAACGAGGAAGGCATCAATGTGATCCTCGAAGCGATCAAGGCCGCGGGTTATCAGCCGGACAAAGACGTGTTTATCGCGTTGGACGCGGCTTCGAGCGAATTTTATAAGGATGGCAAATATGGATATAATGGCAAGATGATCACCGCGACGGAACTGATCGGCGTGTACGAAAATATGCTTAAGACTTCGCCGCTTATTTCTATCGAAGATGGTTTGGATCAGAACGATTGGAACGGTTGGCGCGAGATGACCGAACGCTTGGGAGACCAGGTCCAATTAGTCGGGGATGATTTGTTTGTCACGAATGTCAAACGGTTACAGCAAGGGATTGATAAAAAAAGCGCGAATTCGATTTTGATTAAGGTGAATCAGATCGGGTCGCTTTCCGAGACGCTGGATTGCATCAGTCTGGCGAAAGCTAATAAATATACCTCGATTATTTCGCACCGCTCCGGCGAAACGGAAGACGTCACCATCGCTCATATTGCGGTCGCGACCGGCGTCGGCCAGATCAAGACCGGCTCATTGTCGAGAACCGACCGGTTGTGCAAATACAATGAATTATTGCGCATCGAAGAGGAATTAGGCAGTAAAGCCGTTTATGCCGGATCATTGTGGGGAAAAATTTATTAAGCTTGTGAAATTGTGCGAAGGGGCGTACTTTCGCCTGCCTACCGGCAGGCAGGTGTGCGCTCGGTTTATCAGAATTCGATGCCGGACGGTAACATGAAAAAAGCTTTCTGGCTGTTAGTTTCAGCCATCGCTATTTTGGTATTTTTTTTACCGCCGTTCATGCTCCTTAAAAATAAAGAAGCGCAAAACGTCGAATACGAAAAACAGATCAAACGCCTCCAAGACCGCCAAAGGGGCTTGGAAAGCGAAAAAAACCGGCTCGAAACCGACCCGGTATATTTAGAAAAAGTAGGCCGTGAAAAAATGGGCCTGATCCGCGAAGGGGAAGAAGTGGTCGAAATCGTCCCTGCGGAAACGAAAGAAAAAGAATAGGGTTACAGAGCCCTATTTTTGAATCAAAATTTAGATTGCGCGGAGTGCGAGCAGTTAGCGAGTACCCGCGACATTCCACCTATCGCGGGGTGGAGCAGCCAGGTAGCTCACCAGGCTCATAACCTGGGGGTCGTTCGTTCAAATCGAACCCCCGCAACCATCAGAAGACCCCCAGTTCACGTCGAGGATTGGGGGTCTTCGCATTTTATGGCACTTGGCCGTATTTGCAAAAACACCCCCGTGCTAGCACCGTGCTAGCAAACCTCTCGTTTTTCTCTTGTTTCCCAATGGTTTACAAATGGTTTACAACAATTATTTTAACTTGGTGGCAGTTTTTGGTATGATGAGCGCGTTATGAAAAAAGTAAACAACCTCTACCAGAGAGAAGAATTTCAGCTTTACGGGCTGAAGTGGGAATTCATGCGTCGCAATCCGCAGTACGTCGCGCATTATTACAAATATTTTAAACAAGATGGAACGTTAAAGTCGCGGCTTAACAAGAAAGACGTAACGGTATTTTTCGTCAGGTTCTACCAGCTGTTTAATCCTTTAAATCCCGATTTGTCGTTTCTTAAACTCATGGATGAGTTGTACCAGTCGGAGAAAGTGTCAAGGCGAACGAGGCATTGGGAAAATCTGTTGAGCATGGAAAAGGCCAAGAAAACCGGCACCAAGGAATACGAGCTTGAAAAGGCCCGTTTCGATGAGTCCATAAAGGATATCATGGCATTCGAGGGCATTTATCAGCAGATCAAGTTTTGGGCTTGCGGAGTGTATCGGATCGTTGGCCACAGCGGGGAGGCCGGCGCTTCCGATGAGAATGTCGAGGAGATTCTCAAGAAAGCCGTGGGGCCAAACGGTCTTGCCAAAATCCTTGTGGACGTCGATGCGCCTCTCAGCAATGTTATCGTCGCGTTAAAAGACGAGTTGTGGTGGGATCAAATGCGCCGGATTCATCGTCCGGCTATAAAAGTCAGGAACAGTATTGATAAGCTGAAAAAGTATCTGAAGGTTTATGCCTTGAGAGAGGAAACGAAGTGGTCTTTTGACCGGATCGCCAAGAAGCTGTATCCGAAGGAGCACGATGCAGCCTTGGGGCTAAAGGACCCGAAGGTCAAAATCGAGAGTCTGGTCAAGAGGGTCAATGAGCATTATTTACAGGCAAAATGGTATATCGACGGAGGTTTTAGAGAAATAAGGTAAACGCTTATCCCTTCCTACGGATTATTGGTTGTTGTGATATCTTCCTGCATGACATTAGTTGTGCGGGATTTTTTATTTTATGGATGGGCGCATGATGGAACGTGTTGATTGAGATTATCCGACGGAGATGTCGAGAAAGGAAATTATGTATCAGTCGATGATTCTGGATAGTGCTGCAGGTAAGTCGTATTTCAGGATGGATAAAAAGGCAATGGATTTGATCGGCCGGTTGCTGGGCAAGTCGGCGTTACTGGTCTATATGGGGCTCTGCTATTACATGGAAAGCGACACAGAGACGTGTTGTCCTTCTCTTTCGATGATTGCCGAGATCGCCTGCGTTTCGCAACGTACGGTTATGCGTGTTGTCCAGGCTATGGAGACACTGGGGTTTATCGTAGTCGAGCGGGAACCCGGATTGCGGAATCAGTATCGTTTCCTGTCATGCGATTTCAAGTCAGTGGAGAAGTGGATGCGGATCATGGCCAGGCAGTTTCCTTCAAAGTTTCGGGGGCAAGCATGATGGCAAAGTCAAAGGCAAAGCTGAGAAGTGACGTGGTTCGCTCGGTCCTTGCCGAGAGCAAGATATCCCAGAATGCGTTGGCGAGGTTGATTCCGATCACGAGCGGGTATATGTCACAGCTGATGAATGGTACCCGGTATGCCTCGCCGCGTGTTCAAGCCAGGATTCGTTATGTCTTCGGTGGATGCAAGTTTGATGACCTGTTTGAAATCATTCCTGACAGGAGAGGGTGAGCCGGTGTTGACGTTTGCCTTGGACTTTATCAAGCGTGGTTTTCGGATCTTCCCGTTAAATGGCAAGATTCCTTTTGCTGGGACCAGCGGGTGTCTTGACGCGACTCTTGATGAGGCAAAGGTGAGGGAAATGTGGGCGCGGCATCTGGGGGCCAATATCGGGCTTGCCACTAGTTCGCAGAGGTTTGTGCTTGATGTAGACGTGAAAAACGGCAAGGTTGGGGATGAGTCGCTTCATGAGCTTGAGAAAAAGCACGGTCAGTTGCCACAGACGGTTGAGTGCAAGACCACATCCGGCGGTCGGCATTTGTATTTCCTCAATTCTACGGGCGCGGTCATTCGTAATTCCCAAAGCAAGATCGGCAAGGACTTGGATATCCGCGGTGAGGGCGGGTATGTGGTCGCGCCGGGCAGTGTTATTGATGGTAAGACGTACGAATGGGAAGCTTCCGGGCATCCGGATGATGTGCCCATGGCCGAGGCCCCGCAATGGCTGGTTGATTTGGTTACAGAAACCTCGCCTAAGGAGAAGTTCGCGTTGCCCGATGGCGAGATTCCTAAAGGTACGCAGGATGACACGATGTTCCGGTTGGCCTGTTCACTCAAGGCGCAGGGGTTCACGCCGGATATGGTACGCGGCGCATTGAAAGAGGCGATTAAAAAATGCCCACAGGATCCGAAGGATCCGTTTAAGGTTGAGGACATCGAGCGCTGGCTCAAGAGCGCGTTTGGTTATGCGGATGCCAAGCCAAAGGGGCGCAAGAAAATCGATGAGCTGGAACTGGCCGCGCAGTTGAAGGAAAAGCATATCTTCATCTATTCAGAGGCCGGGAAGTTTTATCGTTACCACAACGGATTTTATCAGGAGTTGAGTGAGAACGCGCTGGTCGGGCTGATCTCCGGCGACTATGGCTGTCTTAAAAATAATGTGATCAATCTGATCATCCGGTATCTCAAGGCCAAGTCAGAGATTTCAACAGAGCTTCTGAACCGGGATCATTTCCTGAATCTTGAGAACGGTCTTTTTGACACGGAGACCTATGTTCTCAAGCCTCACAGTCCGGCTGTTTATTCCACGATTCGATTGAACGTCACATATGATCCGACCGCGACATGCCCGCAGTGGGAAGAAGCAATAAAGACCATCATTGATAATGAGGAAAGTATCGGCGTTGTGCAGGAGTTCTTTGGACTTTGCATGACCAAGGAAACGTACGACCGGGCGTTATTCTTCATTGGCGAGGGCAGTAATGGCAAATCAACACTTCTGGATGTCCTCAAAGGCATCTTGGGCAATGAGAACACCTGTGAGGTTCAGCTCGAGCAGCTGGAGAAAAGCCATTATGTGGCGCAGTTGCACAACAAGCTTCTCAATATCGCTACCGAGATCGGCGCGTCGGGCACGGTGTGTGATGAGATGTTCAAGAAGATGGGCCTGTTGCGAAACGTACTAAAAAATGGTTATCCGGCACTCCGGACAGAGCTTTTTCGTCGCAAGAGCCGCTTGGCTCCCGCGTTCCCGCCTTAAAACCAGGGATTTTTCCGTCGGCGGGCAGAC